>NZ_JBHMQT010000058.1:0-82820 GCF_042435035.1 Sphaerimonospora cavernae | reverse complement strand
GCGAACCCCCGCACCTCGGTGACGGGAAGAATCTCCAGCATTCATGCTGGAGAGGAGTTCAAGAGGAGTACCGCGAGGTCGTCGGGCTCGACCGGATCGCCGACATCATGAAGACGGCGATCGTGTCCATTGAGGACTACCGGTTCTACGAGCACGGGCCGATCGACATCGAGGGGACGGTCCGCGCGTTCGCCAGGAACCTGCAGGCCGGCGGGGTGAGCCAGGGCGGCTCCAGCATCACTCAGCAGTACGTCAAGCAGGTGCTGCTCAACTCCGCCGTCACCGGGAAGGAGAAGGACAAGGCGCTGGAGGCCAGCTACGCGCGCAAGCTCACCGAGTTGCGTCACGCGATGGCGGTCGAGAAGAAGTACACCAAGGACGAGATCCTGGAGAAGTACCTCAACATCGCCTACTTCGGCGCGAGCGCCTATGGCGTCCAAGCGGCGGCCAAGCGGTTCTTCGGTGTCCCGGCCTCCCGCCTCACCCTGGCACAGGCGGCGACCTTGGCGGGTGCCGTACAGGATCCCAACGCCACCGACCCCAACCTGGGCCGCAAGCAGCGCGAACGGCTGCTGAAGCGGCGCAACGTCGTGCTGGACCGCATGGCCGAGCTCGGAAAAATCACACGGGGTGCGGCGGCGAAGGCGAAGGCCACCAAACTCGGCTACAAGGGAACACCACTGCCCGGCGGCTGCGAGACCAGTGAATATCCGTACTTCTGCGTTTACGTACGCAACGAGGTCCTGCGCAATCCCGACTTCGGCCCGACGGCCAAGGCCCGCATCCAACGGCTCAACCGTGGCGGCCTCACGATCAGGACCACGATCAACCCCCGCATGCAGGCGGCGGCGGACCGGGCGATCAGGAAGTGGGTCCGTCCCTCCGACGACGCGGTCGCGGCCGAGGCTCTGATCCAGCCCGGCACCGGAGCGATCAAGGCCATGGCCGCCAGCCGCCGGTACGGCACGGACAAGGGCAGGAACGAGATCTCCTACAACCTCGTCGCGGACGCCGCGCACGGCGGCGGCATCGGCTTCCAGGCCGGCTCCACCTTCAAGACGTTCACCCTGCTGAACGCGCTGGCCAAGGGCATGAAGGTGGACGACGGCCTCACCGCGGGCGCCGGCTACCGCGCCCCCGGCTACTCGACGTTCAAGAACTGCGGGGGCGAGAACGTGGGCGACCCGGGCCACACGGTGACCAACGACGAGGGCAGCCCCGGCTGGAAGAC
This sequence comes from Sphaerimonospora cavernae, assembly GCF_042435035.1. Taxonomy (NCBI): domain Bacteria; kingdom Bacillati; phylum Actinomycetota; class Actinomycetes; order Streptosporangiales; family Streptosporangiaceae; genus Sphaerimonospora; species Sphaerimonospora cavernae. The sequence goes on along the minus strand of NZ_JBHMQT010000058.1, from coordinate 81,589 downwards.
ACTGCGGACCGGCACCTGGGCCTCGGTGAACACGTTCTTCATGGAACTGGAGCAGCGGGTCGGGCTCTGCGACACGGTCAAGACCGCCAAGTCGCTCGGCATCCACCGATCCGACGGGCGGCCGCTCCAGGAGTACGAGACGTTCACGCTCGGCATCAACGAGATGGACCCGGTCACCGTCGCCAACGCGTACGCGGCGATCGCCGCTCGCGGCAGGTACTGCGCGCCGATGGCGATCACCTCGATCAAGGACCGGGACGGCAAGGTAGCCGCCTACAAGCCCAGGTGCCGGCAGGCGCTCGATCCGGAGGTCGCCGACGCGGCGGCCGACGTGCTGTCGGGTGTGCTGACCAGGGGCACGATGGCGTCCGTCGGCGGCATCGGCCGCGACGTCGCCGGGAAGACCGGCACCACCGACGACTTCGCGTCCGCGTGGTTCGCCGGGTTCACCCCGGACCTGTCCGGCGCGGTCGGCATCGGCGACCCCCGCGGCTCACGCGACCACAAGCTGAGCGGCGTCACGATCGGCGGCCGCTACTACGGCGCGGTCTTCGGCGCCAGCATCCCGGGCCCGATCTGGAAGGACACGATGCTGGCCGCGCTGAAGGGCGTCGAGCCGACGCCGTTCACCCCGATCGACACGGCCCGCTTCGGCGGCTGTGCCCAGAGCTGCCGATCCACGCCGCCCGTCTCGGACGACATCGCCATGGAGGACGACGGCTCCGACGCTCCCGTCGGCGATGACGGCTGATGACGAGCTTAGAAGACCGCTGAAGCATCGCGCGGCGGGGAACTCGGCGGGCATTGGGCCGCCCGGCGCTTCCCGGGACGAGCAAGTGCCGTTGAGCTCAGACTAGTCGGAGACTAGTCTGAGTTCATGGAATCGGTCGGAGCCTACGAAGCCAAGACGTACCTGCCGCGACTGCTCGACGAGGTTGCAGCGGGGAAGACGATCGTGATCACCAAACATGGAACTCCGGTCGCCAGACTGACCCCCGCTCAGGGCGAGCAGACTCCTCCCGAAGATGTCATAAACGCTCTCCGACATGCTCGTCACGGCGTTACCCTCGGTGACCTGTCCATCAGGGATCTCATAGAAGAAGGGCGGCGCTGAGTGCCTCTGGTGATCGACGCCTCGGTTGCTCTCGCCTGGTGCTTCGAGGGCGAGGCGACTCCGGAGACCGAGGCCGTTCTTGATCTGGTCGGGAAGGAGACCGCGGTCGTCCCGCCGATCTGGGAACTCGAGATGGCCAACGTCATGCTGGGCGCCGAGAGGCGCGGACGGTTGAGCGAGTTCCAGACCGCGAGGTTCGTGTCGCTGCTCGGACAACTCCCGATCATGGTTGATTCCGCGCCATCAGACATCAAGTCGGTCGTCGAGACCGGACGTCGGCATGGGCTGACCTCATACGACGCCACTTACCTGCTTCTCGCTGAGAGAGAAGGCCTGGAGTTGGCCACGCTCGATGCCGCACTGGTCGCCGCCGCCGAGACCGCCGGTGTTCCCCTGACCATTCAACGCCTGCAGGAGGGACACCAGGAAGGCGTTTAGCGGGTGCTCAGCCGAACTCGCCGTCTTTGACGCCGAGGACGAAGGCTTCCCACTCGCTGGGTGTAAAGATCAGGGCGGGACCGTCGGGGTTCTTGGAGTCGCGAACCGCGTACAGGAGTTCGCCGGTCTTGTGGCCGCCGGAGGCCGAGACCACGGCCACCTCGACGCAGTCGCCGCCGTTGGTGCTGCGACTGCTCTTGCGCCAGCGGGCACTGGACGGGTCGATGTTCGGGGGGGTCATTGCGTCCATCCTCTCTCGTCGGCACGAGCGCTATGAGCTGATGCTGCGGGAGATGAGCCTGGCGGACTCGTCGGCGGAGAGCGCCCTGGCGGTGAGGGCGCTGAACGTACGGGTGTACCAGTCGATCTCCCCGGCGTCTTCGAGCATAAGCCCGCTGGTGGCCTGTTCGAGGTAGACGATGTCGGGATCCGCCGAATCGGGAAACCTCAGAATGATGAATGGACCGTCCATGGCGGAGTGCGCCCCCGCGCGGAAGGGGAGCACCTGGATCGTGACGTTCGGCAGGCCGGCCCGTTCGACCAGGAAGGTGAGCTGCTCGGCCATGATGGCCGGTCCACCAACTTCCCGACGCAGCACTGCCTCATCGAGTACGGCATGCAGGTGGACGGGAGCCTCATGAGTCAGCAACTGTTGCCGCGACAGGCGGACGTCGACCTTCTCGTCGGCGCGATCGGCGACCTGCTTGATGGCGGTGGCCTCGATCACCGCGCGGGCGTACGCCTCGGTCTGCAGCAGGCCGGGGACCACCTGAGCCTGGTAAGTCATGATGATCGAGGCATCCGACTCGAGACCGATGTAGGAGTCGAATCCCGCCTTGAGCGTGTCGCGGTGGCGGTGCCACCACCCCTTCTGCCGCGACTCCCGGGCGAGAGTGATCAAATGTTGGCGGAGGCTCTCGTCCGCGACGTTGTAGAGGTCGAGCAGGTCGCCCACATCGCCATGGTGAACAGCCACTCGCCCGGTCTCGATGCGCGACAACTTCGTGGCCGACCACCCCAGGGGCCGGGTCACCTCGGCGCCGTTGAGATTGGCCGCCTCCCGTAAGCGTCGCAGCTCGATCCCCAGTCGCCGCCGCCGAGCCGTCGGGCTGGTGGGCATGTCCACTCCTTCCGAGTTGGAACCCTAACTCGTTCAAGCATGCCTGCCTGCGCAAACACCATTTCCATCAAGATTTTTGCGCGAAAGCAATTGCGTGAACGCACTTACCTCTGCATGCTCTGAGTGTATTTCTGGTGACGCAGTGTTGTCGTCGGAAGTGGGAAGCGGGAGAGACATCGGCAATGAGGAAGGGTCTGGCCATGGGGGAACGGGACCAGCAGCAAGAGCAGTTCACCCAGCTGGCCCGCCTGGGCTGGGCGTTCTCGTGGCGGCGCGACGCCTCCCAGGGGCGGCAACAGGGAGACCATGTCCGGGTGCTCGACGAGCAGGCCCCTCCCAAGATCACGCCAACAGCATCAGCATGAAGACGGGCGGGCGGATGGACGAGATCGTCACTCGGGAGGCCGCCGTTCGGGAGGCCGCGAGGCCGGGGCGGGGTGTGCCGCGGTTGCTGGGCAGGGCGGAGTTCGCCGGGCGGGCGGCGTCGGTGAGCGGATCGCGGTCCTGGGCGCGCAGCCTGCTGCGCGGCATCCTCGCCGATGACGAGCTCGATGACCTGCTGGTGCTGCTGAGCGAGGTCGTCACGAACTCGATCCTCTACACCCGTTCCGGAAGCTCGCCGGACGGGCGGGTCACGGTGTGCCTGACCACCGGAGGCGGAGCCGTACGCGTCGAAGTGACCGACGACGGTTCGGACACGAGTGTGCCGACCATCCGCGAGTCGGCCGATGACTGCGCCTGCGGACGGGGGCTATGGCTGGTCGATCGCCTGGCGATGGCGTGGGGTGCCCATCTCGACCACGAGAGGGGCGGGACGGTGTGGTTCGAGATCGCAGGTGTGACCGGACAACAATCCGACCCGCGCCTGCTCAACAGGCTGGGGTACGGCGACGCGGTCGGTGACCAACCAGGGGAAGGACCGTGCCGCCGTGCCCCTTGGCTCATCGACTTTGACGTTGTTGCTGTGAAAATCGCGTATCGCGTTCGGAGAGCAACAACGTCAAGGTCGAATTTGGCGTCGCCTCTCGCCTGGGGCGGCCTGACGCGACACCCCGAGGACATGGCGGGATATATCCCGCCATGTCCTCGGGGTTAGATGCCGAGGGACTTCTTGAGGAAGTCGAGTTGGAGCAGGAGCAGGTTCTCGGCGACGACCTCCTGAGGGGTCATGTGCGTGACGCCCGACAGCGGCAGCACGGTGTGCGGACGGCCCGCCGCGAGCAGCGCGGACGACAGCCGCAGCGTGTGCGCGGCCACCACGTTGTCGTCGGCCAGGCCGTGCACGAGCAGCAGCGGACGGTCCAGCTTCTCCGCGTCGGCGAGCAGCGAGGACGCCTCGTAATGTCCCTCGTCCGGATGGCCGAGGTAACGCTCGGTGTAGCAGGTGTCGTACAGCCGCCAGTCGGTGACCGGCGCCCCCGCGACGGCGGCGTGGAACACGTCGGGCCGGCGCAGCACCGCGAGCGCGGCCAGATATCCGCCGAAGGACCACCCGCGGATGGCGACCCGGGAGAGATCGAGGTCGTCGGCGTGCTGCGCGGCCACCCCCTGGAGGGCGTCCACCTGGTCCTCGAGCGACAGCGTGAAGTCGTGCCGGATCTCCCGCTCGAAGGCCGGGCCGCGTCCCGGCGTGCCCCGTCCGTCGGCCACGACGACGGCGAAGCCCTGCTCGGCCCACCACTGGGGCTCCAGGAACATTCGCCGCGCGGCGAGCACCCGCTGCGCGTGCGGTCCGCCGTACGGGTCCATGAGGACGGGAAGCCTGCCCGACCCCGGGACGTGCCAGGAGGGGAACAGGATCGCGGTCGACAGCTCGCGTGAGCCCGCCCGGACGAAGGAGACGCGCGGGTCCAGGGACGGCCGCTCGGCCATCGACCGGATCGAGTCGGCCATCCGCGAGCCGTCGGGCCGGATGACCGCGACCGAGGTGCCCTCGGTCTCGAGGCTCTGGCCGGTGACGACGGTGACGCCGCCCGCGCGGCGGCCGCCGTACACTCCGGGCTCCATGGTCACCGGGCTGATCGTGCCGCCCGAGTAGGTCCACAGGTTGATCTCGGTGGGCTCCCCGCTGGCCTGGAAGAGCACGGTGTCGCCGTCCACGTCGAGCACCGCCCTGACTTGCAGTGACGGCGGTGTGACCGGCGTAGATCCGATGATCAGGCGGTGGCCGCCCTCGGCGTCGGCCACCCACACGAGTGTGCCGTCGGACAGGCGGGCCGGCACGCCGCCCACGATGTCCAGCCAGGCGGGGTCGGTGTCCTCCCGGAGCGACGCGGTCGTGCCGGTCGAGGGATCGACCGAGAGCAGGCGCATGGTCCGCTGGTCGCGGGAGAGCGTCACGATCGCGGGCCCGTGCGCGTCCCAGATCGCGGTGACCAGATATTCCTGCTCGTACGGCACGGCGACGCGCGAGCCGTCCAGCCCGATCACGAACAGTGAGACCTCGGCGTTGGCCGTCCCGGCCGCGGGATAACGCTGCGGCACGGCCGGGCGGTCGGGATTGGCGGGGTCGGCGATGTGCCAGAGCCCGACGGGGGAGTCGTCCACGCGGGCCACCAGCAGGCGGTCGCCCGACGGGGACCACCAGTAGCCGCGCATGCGGTCCATCTCCTCGGCGGCGACGAACTCGGCCAGGCCGTAGGAGACCTCGTCGCGCTCGGGCGTGGCCAGGGCGGTGTCGGTCCCGGTGGCGAGGTCCTGGACGCGCAGGGCGCCGCCGGTGACGTACGCGACCTTCGTGCCGGTCGGGTCGAGCCGGGGATCGATGACCGGCCCCGGGGTCTCCAGCCGGCGCACCACACCGCTGGAGAGGTCGACGAGGTGAAGCTCGCCGGACAGGGCGAAGACGGCGGCGCGCACCTGCCGGTCGGTCGAGTACCCGACCACGCCGCCCGCCGACTCCCTGGACCGCTCGCGACGGGCTCGCTCCTCCGGCGGCAGATCCTCGTCCGCCGCACCGAGCGCGAGCGGGTCGACGAGCAGCCGCTCGGTCCCTGTCGCGATGTCGAACTCCCACAGGCACGTCACGGGATCGATGCCGGACTTCGTGCGCAGGAAGATCACTCGATCGCCCTGTGGGGAGATCGTGAAGCCGCGCGGCACCCCGAGGGTGAACCGCCGGGTCCTCGCCTGCAAGCGCGGGAAGCTGTCTGTCATACCTCCCAATCCTGCCAGCTCCGGCATTCGTTCTTTAAGCTCGATTCATGTTCGATCGCCGTTTGCTGCTCGTGCACGCCCACCCCGACGACGAGTCGATCGGGACCGGGGCGACCATGGCCAAATACGCGGCCGAGGGAGCGCATGTGACGCTGGTGACCTGCACCCTCGGGGAGGAGGGCGAGATCATCCCGCCGCGCCTCGCGCACCTCGCGGCCGACCGTGACGACACCCTCGGGAAATACCGCGTCGGCGAGCTCGCCGCCGCCTGTGAGGCGCTGGGCGTCACGGATCACCGCTTCCTGGGCGGCGCGGGCCGCTGGCGCGACTCCGGCATGATGGGCGTCCCGTCCAACGACGACCCCGGCTGCTTCTGGCGGGCCGATCTCGACGAGGCGGCCGGTGAACTGGTCGAGGTGATCCGCGAGGTCCGGCCCCAGGTGCTGGTCACCTACGACGAGAACGGTTTCTACGGGCATCCCGACCACATTCAGGCGCATCGCGTCGCCTGGCGCGCCTTCGAGCTGGCCGCCGACCCCGCCCACGCCGGCGGCGGCGAGCCGTGGCGGATCGCCAAGTTCTACCTCACCGCCACCCCGAAGTCGCTCATGAAGCGGGCCGCCGAGGCGATGCGGGCTGCCGACGTCGGCTTCACGGTCGAGCCCGTGGACGACCTGTCGTACGGGTGCGCGGACGAGGCGGTCACCACGGAGATCGACGCCAGGCCGTACGTCTCGGCCAAGCTGGACGCGATGCGGGCGCACGCCACGCAGATCACCGTCGCGGGCCCGTGGTTCGCGCTCTCCAACAACGTCGGCCAGCGGGCGTTCGGCGTCGAGCACTTCATCCTGCGTGCCGGGGGCGGCGGACCCTACGGAGCCGGAGTGCCGTACGACGAGGGCGGCCTGGGCGAGCCGTACGACCGCGAGACCGACCTGTTCGCGGGCATCGACTAACCTCGCCCGTATGAGGGCCCATAAGAGGGAGGAGACGTCCGGCACCTCCGGGGCGGAGTCACACCGACTCGACCACGTTCCGGGGCGGGATTTCGACGACGACGGCGTTATGGGGCCGCTGAGCAGCCCGTTGAGCGGCCCATTGACCGCCGTGGTCACCGGAGCCGCCTACGGCGTGCTCTTCCTTTTGGGTATCGCGCTCGGGGTCGTCGGCGGATTCCAGCACTCCTGGTACATGGGGGAGGCGCCCGTCGCGGCTCTGGCCTGGCTGGTGATCCTGTTCGCCGTGCCGTACGGGATGGGCCGGCTGATGGGCGGAAAGGCGGGAGCGCTCGTGCCGGCGGCCGGGTGGCTCGCGTCGTCGTTCCTGCTGGCCGCCAAGCAGCGCGCCGGTGATCTCGTCATCGCGGGGGACGTCTCAGGGTTCTGGTACCTGTACGGCGGGGTCGTCGCGGTGGCGGCAGCGGTGATCGCGACCAGATCCAGCGGCTCCTGGCTGCTCAGGTCGTACGAAAGGACCTAGGCCGCGTCTGACTCGCTGCGGTGTGGAATTGTTATACGACGCTGCGTCATCGGACTGCTTTACTGGCGAGTTGACGAAGCGCATGCTGATGACATGCGGCGTTCGCACCGGATCAGACAGGTGGTCAACTACGCGAACCTCTCCACTCCGCTGGGGCTGCTGATCGCGCTGATCGGCGGTGCGCGGCCCCGACGCGGCGAGCGAGGGCTCCTCTACGCGTACGGCTACCGCATCCCCTTTCCGGTGGCGGGGGCCTTCACGGTCGGGAACGTGATCACAACCAGGCATGCCGAGGGCCATCTCACCGGCAGGCTTCTCGACCACGAGTCGCGGCACGCCACACAGTACGCCGCCTGCGTCGGGCTGCCCATGCTCGTCCTGTACGTGCTGGCGTCGGCGCTCTCACTCGCCGTGTGCGGCCATCCCGCCTCATGGAACGTGTTCGAACGGCTGGCCGGTCTGGAAGACGGCGGTTATCCCCGCCTGACCCCCTGGTGGCGTCCGACACGAGAATGAGTGGAATCCGCCTGCCGTAGGAGGAATATTTTCGCCCGCGTGGGGATCATGGAATGCGGAAGGGAGGGGTACATGTCGCAGACGATCCGCCCTGAGAGCCCGGAGTCGCCGATAGTCCCGCAAGTAGTCCCAGAAGTCCCCCCGTCACCCCCGTCACCCCAGATTTCCGAAGTCCCCGATGTCCCCGAAATCCCCGAGGTCTCCGAAATCCCCGAAAGCTCGGCTGTTTCGCGCCGCCGGTGGCCGTCGAGTTTCTCGGACCGCCTGACCACGCCGCTGCCGGACTTCCGCGAGGTCCTGAGCGTGATGTGGCACGGCGGGTTCCGTACCGACATCGGCGACGCCGATCGGATCCCCGTCCGCCGCAGCGGGCTTCCCCGGGCAGCCGCCACCGACGTGATCGTGACCTGGGTGGGCCACGCGACGTACGTCGTGCAGATCGGCGGGCTCACCGTCCTCACCGACCCCGTCTGGTCCCGCAAGATCCCCGGAGTGCGTCAGCGGCTGACCCCCCCGGGCGTGGCCTGGTCCGACCTGCCGAAGATCGACGCCGTCGTCATCAGCCACAACCACTACGACCACCTCGACGCCCCCACCGTTCGCCGACTGCCGAAGGACACGGCGGTCTTCGTCCCCGCCAAGCTCGCCTCCTGGTTCACCCGCCGGGGCTTCCGGAACGTCACCGAGCTCGACTGGTGGGAGTCGGCCCGCGTCGGCGACGTGACGTTCGACTTCGTGCCCGCCCACCACTGGAGCCGCCGCACGCTGTGGGACACCTGCCGCACGCTGTGGGGCGGCTGGGTGCTCGGCTCGGGCGACCGCCGCGTCTACTTCGCCGGCGACACCGCGTACGGTGAGCGGTTCGCCCAGATCGGCGAGCGCCATCCGGGCATCGATCTCGCCCTCATGCCGGTCGGGGCCTACGAACCGCGCTGGTTCATGAAGGCGACCCATGTCGATCCGGCGCAAGCCGTACAGGCCTGCGTCGACGTCGGGGCACGGCGGATGGCGACCATGCACTGGGGCACGTTCGTGCTCTCGGGCGAGCCGCTCCTCGGGCCGTTACGGGAGGCGAGGGAGGCCTGGGCCGCGCACGGCCTCGACCCCGATGACCTGTGGGATCTCGCCGTCGGGGAGAGCCGCGTCCTGCGCTGACCGACCGCTAGATCTTGCCGATGTCGGCCGGTAGGTCGAGGCCGAGGATGTGGTCGAAGTGCAGGAACGTCTCGAACCGCGCGCCCGGCGGCACCGGCTCGGCGTCTGCGAGATCGGCCAGCAGTCGCAGCGCGAGGGAGGTGTCGAGGTCGTCGTCGAGCGCGGCCTGGATCCGCGCCGCGTGACCCTCGTCGATCGGACGGCTGGGCGACTCGGCCCACTCGGCGACCCGCCGCCGCCACCGCCTGAGCGTCTCATCCGCCGCCCGCAGGTGGTCCCAGGTCAGCTCGACCGGCCGCCGGTAGCGGTGCTCGAGGAAGGCCAGCCGTACGGCCAGCGGATCGAGCCCGGCGTCGGAGACATCAGACAGGTACGAGGCATCCGGCTCCCCCGGGAGCCCGACCCGCCCGGTTCGCGTCCAGCGGCCGGGAGAGACGATGCCGGGAGCGACCGCGCCGACGTGCAGGTCGATCCGCACATCGGCGCCCGCCGGGGGCGGAGGGTGCTCCTGCGGGCGGATGTTGAGCGCGAGGGTTTCGTCGCGGGGCGGCTCTCCGTCATGGACGGCGAGCACATGCAGCCGCTGCCGCTCGGCCGTCCTGCGGACCAGATCGGCGAGCAGAAGCGGGCGCAGTTCGTCCAGACGTGCGGACCGGCGGCCGGCCTCCCCTCTCGGATCATGACCGGGTACGTGGACGCGCATCCGCAGGACCCGTGAACCGGGCGGGACGATCGGTTCGGTCCTCTCGGTGACCGTGTCGTACAGGCACAGCATGCTCTCGACCCTATGCCGTGACCCGTGGGACTTCCGAGCCTACGCCGACGGGAGGAACTGCAGGATGTCCCGATCGCCGCGCTCGCGCAGCCGGTCGAGCACCTCCTCGCGCGACGCGTCCTCCGGCATGCCGATGCGGGCGCCGATCAGCCGGAGCCCCTCCGCCTCGGAGGAGACCGGCGCTGTGTAGCCGATGAGGTACAGGGCCTGGTTGAGTGGCGGCAGCCCGGCCACGGCGGCGGGCAGGAACCGGGTCAGCAGTTCGCCGCCGTCGGAGACCGTGAGGAAGACGTGGTCTCCCTCGGAGGCGTTGTACTCGGCCAGGACCGGCCTGATCGACCCGATCGTCGGCTGGTTGTGCCAGCTTATGATCACCTCGCCGCTGGCGGCCGAGGCGGTGAGCTGGCCGCCCGGTGCCATGCCCAGGTGCGCGGCGAAGCCGGTCGGCAGGGGCGAGCCGGAGCCCCGCAGGTGCTCGGCGTTGACGTCGAGCCGGTGCCACCAGCGGCTGTCGCGGCTGCGGAAGCAGCGGCGGGTCATCGATACGTCGCGACGCGGATGGTACGACTCGGCGGGCTCCTGTCCGGCGATCCTTATGTGGCCGCGCTGGGTGCGCTCGAATCCGGGACCCCCGGCGTACGCCCTTATGGAGTTCTCGCTCACGTCATAGTGCGAGGTGAGGTTCTCCACGATCGTGTTCACGGACGCCTCGCCGCCGGCCCGCTCGATCTCCCGGCTGATCATCTCCCGGATGCCCAGGTATTCGTCGCCGCCCCAGCGCCGCAGGCCGTACTTGTTGCGGTCGAGGCGCAGGAACCGGTCGTCGGCGCCGAGCTGGTTGCGTACGCCGATCACGCTGTTGTCCCCGCCGATCCGAGTCTGGATCTCCTCGGGTGTCAGCGGAGTGCCGGCGACGGCCAGCACCGCCTCGGCCCGGTCGCCCAGGCCGCGCGCCCATGGGGCCACGTGGCCGTCCAGGACTCGCAGGTGCGGGATCGAGCCGAGCCAGCGCTCGGCCACGTCCTCGCGGATGCCGAGCCTGCCGACCATGGTCATCGACTCGCCCAGCGGGTGAGGTCCGTCGGTGAAGAGCTGCCGGGTCTTCTCCCGCAGCTCCTCCGCGCCCCCGGCGATCAGCCAGCCGTCCACCTGCTCATAGCCGGTGAGCAGCGTACGGACCACCCGCCAGGCGGGGATCGCCAGCGTGGCGAGTTCGGCGCGGTGCCAGGGCACGGCCGCGGCGAGGTCGTCCGCCGGCACGGCCGCGCCGAGCCGGGTGCGCAGCCAGGACAGATGGGCGTTCAGAGGGGCCGCCCCCGGACGGTTCAGCCACTCCATGACGTGGTCGCGCAGGTCGCGTTCGATCTGCCGGATCCGCTCCCGGGTGACCGAGAACCGCTGGGCGAGTTCGTCCAGGGTGGCCCGGTGGTGGGCGGCCTGGCCAGGTGGCTGATAGGAGTCGAAGTAGAGCCGGTCTCTCGCGATGGCCAGTTGCCGTTCGTCCAGTCCGGTGAAGATCTCGTCGATGACCTCGGGCAGCGGGCGTTCCGGCAGGGCCGGGGGGATCGGGGCGCCGGCGGCCGCGGCCTCCTCGGCGGGCTCGGTGGCCAGCAGCTTGTCGATCACCTCGGTGAAGAGCCGGTGGACGCTCTCGCGGGGGCCGGGCGCCTGCAGGCTCTCCTGGGGATCGGTGAACCTGAGCAGCGGAAGGATGTCCCCGAGCATCAGGTGCGCCCAGCAGGCGGTGGTGAGGTCGGCCAGCCGGGACGCCACCTGGGTGGTGCCCACCGCCGCGCAGGCCCGGTCGAGTGGCAGCGAGTGCCACCAGGCGTCGGGAAGGCCGGGATCGCTCGCGATCGGCTCCACCTGGCTGGGCGCGGTCCAGCGTAACGGGGGCACGATGTCGCTAAGGCTCAGGTTCATGCATTTCCAACAGGGGGAAGGTAACCGCGTTCAGACTAGGGGATCAATCGATCATGCGGGCAGGAAGGGACTGGCGCGTCCGCAATAGGACACGTAAAGAAGCTCGCCTGCCCGTGTGCACGCCACGTAGAGCAGCCCCCGTTCTCTCTGCGGATCGTGCGCCCGAGCCGTGGGATCCTCCGTGGCCGGGGCCGGCGCGTCGGGCGCCGGCACGATTCCGTCTGTCACGCCTATCACGGCCACCCGCCGGAGTTCCAGTCCTTTCATGCCATGCGGCATGGCCACTTTGACCGTGATGCCCGCGGCGGGCAGCGCCGTACGGGCTGTTTCGACGAGGTCCGCGGTGCGGGCGGCGGTCAGTGCCGTATGGCGGCGAAACGCAGGCGGACGTAGTCGGCCAGCCAGCCCGACTCGTGCCGCAACGCGGGGGCGGCGAGTTCGTTGACCCGCCGGAGCAGCGGCTCCACGGTCGCCGCGGGCACTTTTTCGAGCAGCGATCCGGCGAACATCCGCACCCAGTCGGCCGCGCCGTTCGGACATCCGTCCAGCGGTGTCGGGCAGTCGAAGCACTCCACGACCTTGACCGCGAACCCCCCCTTTTCCAGGCGCGTGGCGTATTCGGCCGGACTGGGGAAGTACCACGGCAACTCGGGCTCATGCAGGCCGTGCTCCCGCCACGCGGTGAGCATCGCCGAGGTCAGCGTGGCACAGTTGCCCGCGCCGCCGAGCTCGGCCACGAACCGGCCACCGGGCCGCAGCGCCAGGCGGACGCACGCGATCACCGCGTCCGGGTCGCGGCTCATCCAGTGCAGCGCCGCGTTCGAGAAGACCGCGTCGTACGGCTGGGCCACGGTGAAGTCGCGGGCGTCGCCGACTGCGAAGTCGATTCCGGGGTGCTGCGCTATCGCGGTCTCGATCATGGTGTGCGAGCCGTCGATGCCCAGCACGTGCGCGCCGTGTGCGGCGATCTCGGCGGCCAGCACTCCGGTGCCGCAGCCGAGGTCGAGCACGCGCTCACCCGGCCGGGGGTCGAGCAGATCGACGATCGGCGCTCCCTGTGCGGAGACGTAACCGAAGAAGGACCCGTCGTGGGCGCGGGTCTGCCACGTGGTGCGGGTCGAGGTGTCCCACCTGGTGCCGCCTGAGGTGTCCCACCCCATGCGACTCGGGGTTTCATAACTCAAGGTCGGCTCGCATTCCACGGTTGCTGTGATAGCGACGCAATTTTACGGTCACGTGCCGGTGATTTGGGACCAGTGGGCTTTGAGGTAGGCCTTGGCCTGGTCCTGCTGCGGGATGGTGAGCACCACCGGAGTGCCGGAGGCCGCGGGGAGCTTGGCCGCCGCGTCCCGGTCCACGGTCCCGCGCATCTCCATCGCCTCCATCCGGGCCGGCCGGGCGTACGCCCTCAGGAAGAGGTTCTGGCCCTCGTCGGAGAGCAGGAACTCCTCCCACAGTCGGGCGGCGGCCGGGTGCGGCGCCTCGGCGTTGATGGCCTGGAGGTAGTAGGACGCGAGCACCTCGCCCCGCGGGATGGTCACGTGCCAGGACTTCTGGTCTCTGGCGGCGGCCGCCGAGTTCATGAAGTCCCAGTCGAGCACGGCCGTGGCGCGGTCGGGGCGGCTGAGCATCCCGCCCTTCTTGAGCCGGGAGAAGAAGTCGACCCCACGCGCCGCGTCCGGCTGCCCGCCCTGAAGCGATGCGGCCATCACGCCGCTGAACGCCGACGCCATCCGCCGCGGGTCGCCGGGCAGCGCGACCTGGGCGCCCGGCCGGAGCAGTGCGGCGTAGGACGTCGGCGCGGGAAGCTTGCGCGGGTCGTAGCCGATCGACATGTAACCGCCGTACGCCGCGTACCAGAGGCCCTTGGGGTCCTTCAAGGTGTCCGGGATGTCCGTCCAGTGGCCGATCTGGTACGGCGCGAATTTCTTCGCGTTGGCGACGGCGACACCGAGGCTGAGATCGAACACGTCGGGCGCGTCCTTGGTGCCGCTCAGCCGGGTGGCCGCGTCGATCTGCTGCCTGCTGCTCGCGTCCGGCGTGGAGCTGACGACCTTGATGCCGTACTTGTCCGAGAATCGGGAGATGATCTCCCCGTAGCCGACCCAGTTGCGGGCCAGTCCGACGACGGTGAGCGTTCCCTCCTTCTTGGCCGCGTCGACCAGCCGGTCCATCGTGCCGAACCCCTCGCTCAGGCTCGAGGCCCGGGGGTTCACCGGCGGAAGCTTCTTGTCTGTCGGCTGCGGCGTCGAGCACGAGGTCGTCACCGAGGCGGTCACGGAGACGGTCACAAAGGCGAGGATCGCCGTCACAGCACGGGCACGAATGGTCACGCCCCGAATATCCGTGAATCAGGGCCACCGGGCGAGTAGGCACGCGGCGGCCGGTGCCGCCGTTTGCCCGGGGATTACCGGCCCATTCAGCCGGGGTTCCGCCGAGGCGCCGAGAGGGGCTGACTGGTGGATCTCCCAAGAGACCCGCGCGGGGCGCCATCTCGGCACCGGCTCACCGGGACGGCACGACCTTGCCCGCCACCAGTGTCTCCTCGGCGATCTCGACCAGCGTGCCGTCCCGCTTCCGTACGGCGAGCACGCCGTCGTGCCAGGATTCCAACACGCCGACGGCGTCGCGGAAGCCGCCCGGCACCCTGCGCCGCAACGTCACCCGTCGTCCCACGTCATCCGGGTTGACGGTGACCACGAGCCGAGCTACGAGGCGAGGCTCCACGGCAACCACCCCCTCCTGTTTCCGGCGACAGTCGGGCAACGCAATACTAGGTAATAGCAACCGCGGTCGAGCAGTGTGAACCCAGAAGGAGCCCGAGGTGACCTACGTCATCGCGCAGCCTTGCGTGGATGTCCTGGACAAGGCGTGTGTTGAGGAATGCCCCGTCGACTGCATCTACGAGGGCGAGCGCATGCTCTACATCCACCCCGACGAGTGCGTGGACTGCGGGGCCTGCGAGCCGGTCTGCCCGGTCGAGGCGATTTTCTACGAGGACGACCTTCCCGACCAGTGGAAGGACTTCTACAAGGCCAATGTCGAGTTCTTCGAGGAGCTCGGGTCCCCGGGTGGCGCCTCGAAGGTCGGCAAGATCCACAAGGACCACCCCGTCGTGGCCGCCCTCCCGCCGCAGGCCGAGGGGCACTGACGGACGACCGGGGCCGGGGGAGGCGTCCTCCGGCCCGGCCGTGGTACGCGCGTGCCGCCGCACTCGCGTACCGCATCCAAGCACCGCACTGACGAGGGGATTTTCTTGATCGCGTTGCCGGACTTCCCGTGGGATCGGCTGCTGCCGTACCAGGACCTGGCGCGGGCGCATTCCGACGGGATCGTCGACCTGTCGGTCGGCACCCCGGTCGACCCGGTGCCCCCCGTCGTCCGTACGGCACTGGCCGAGGCCGCCGACAGCCCCGGTTATCCCCTGACGTACGGAACCCCGCGGCTGCGTGAGGCGGCCGCGGGATGGCTGCGGCGCCGCCACGGGGTGACCGTCGATCCGGCGGACATCCTCCCGATCATCGGTTCCAAGGAGCTGGTGGCTTGGCTGCCGACACTCCTCGGCGTGGGCCCCGGCGAGCGCGTCGTGCTCCCCGAGCTGGCCTATCCCACCTATGACGTCGGGGCCAGGATCGCGGGGGCCGAGCCGTACGCCGCGGACGGGCTGCTGGCGCTGGGGCCCGAGCGGGTGCCGCTCGTGTGGGTGAACTCCCCGTCCAATCCGACGGGCAAGGTGCTGCCGGCCGAGCATCTGCGCAAGGTCGTGGCGTGGGCGCGCGAGCGCGGTGCGGTCGTGGCCTCCGACGAGTGCTACATCGAGCTGGGCTGGGAGGAGCAGCCCATCTCGATCCTCCATCCCGACGTGTGCGGCGGATCACAGGAGGGCCTGCTGGCGGTCCACTCGCTGTCGAAGCGGTCGAACCTCGCCGGATATCGCGCCGGGTTCGTCGCGGGGGATTCCTCGCTCGTCAAGCGCCTGCTCGAGGTGCGCAAGCACGCGGGCATGATTATGCCCGCACCGGTCCAGGCCGCGATGGCCGTCGCGCTCGACGACGACCGGCACGCGCAGGAGCAGCGGGAGCGGTACGCCTGGCGCCGGGCCGTGCTGCGGCCGGCACTCGAGCGGGCGGGCTGGCGGATCGAGCACTCGACGGCGGGCCTCTATCTGTGGGCCACCAACGGCACGAACTGCTGGGACCAGGTACGCGCGCTCGCCGAGAAGGGGATTCTCGTGGCGCCGGGCGACTTCTACGGGGACGCCGGCCGCTCCCACATCCGTGTCGCGATCACCGCCACGGACGAGCGGGTCGACGCCGCCGTAATGCGGCTTCAGTAAGCCTCCAGTAGGATCGCCCGGCATGGCGACAGCGGTCGTGCTTGTGTTGAGTTTTGCCACAATTGTTGTGGTTTTGGGTGCTTTTGTCGCGAGTTCGCGGCAGAAGAACCGCGCACCGGCTCCGATCCCGGTGCCGCCGTCGCCGGACGATACCGAGCGGGGAGACGGCGGGGGTTCCGCCAACGAACCCGACTACTTCGATCCCAGGACGATCAGGGTCGGCGACACGGTCTACGTCCAGGCCGCGCGGCTGCGGGTCCTCGGCGCGCTGCACCTGGGCCTGCAGGGCGACCAGTGGACCGAATACCTGCTGGACGACGGCACCCGGCGCGCCCAGTGGCTGTCGGTGAAGGAACGGCCGGGCCCGGCGGAGGGCGTCCCCGGTCACCTGGAGGTCATGCTGTGGACCGAGGTTCCCACCCAGGGCATGGTCCCGGCCAAGCACATGCTGATCTTGGAAGGCGTCGAGTTCTATCCCTTCGACCGAGGCACGGCGTCCTTCCGCTCCGAGGGGACGACGGGCTTTCCCGACCGCGGCCTGCTCGACTTCGCCGACTACCGGGCCGCCGACGGCCGCCATCTGTCCTTCCAGCGCTTCCAGGGAGGTCGGTGGGTCTCGTCCCACGCCCATCCGCTGCCCCCCGGGTCGATCTCCGTGGCGGGCCTTCCCTGATGTCGTGGGTAGGTTCTGTACGTGAGTAGGCGTCCATCTCGAACCGCTATGACCATCGTGGTCATCGTCGCCCTGCTGGCGGGCGGCATCTACTTCGGCGTCTATCACCTGTTGAAGAAGGCCCGGCCGTTCGCGCTCGGCGAACACTGCATCATCGACACCCCCGATGGAACGCTCGATCTCGACATCGAGCAGACGCAGATCGCCGCCACGATCGCGGCCGTCGCGGCGCGGCGGAGGCTGCCGGAGCGGGCGCTGCAGATCGCCTACGTGACCGCCATCCAGGAGTCGAAGCTGGCGAACCTGCCGTACGGCGATCGCGACTCGGTCGGCGTGTTCCAGCAGCGGCCGTCCCAGGGCTGGGGCACATCCGACGAGCTCCAGGATCCCGTCTACGCGACCAGGAAGTTCTTCGCCGCCTTGGAGAAGGTGAGTCGCTACCGGACCCTGCCGCTGCACGACGCGGCCCAGGCCGTACAGCGCTCGGCCGACGGCTCCGCCTACGCCCAGCACGAGCCGGCCGCCAGGATCCTCGCCGCGGCGTTCACCGGCCGCGTCCCCAGGGCGGTGCACTGCTGGTACCCGCCGCCGGCCGACTCGGTCAAGGCCCGACCGGCGGCGGCGCGCAAGCAGCTCCTGCGGGCGCTCGGCGACGACTCCTCGCCCAAACGCGGCTGGTTGATCGCCGCGTGGTACGTGGCGCACGCGCAGAAGTACGGCCTGCGGCAGGTGCGCTATGACGGGGTCGCCTGGACGGCGGCCGCCGGCCACGACGGCTGGCTGAAGGACGCCAAGGGCGGTGGCAAGGCCGTCGGGGCCGTGCAGATCGCCTGACCGGCACGACTAAGGTCAGGAGGCATGCGGCTTGACCTTGCACAGGATGTGGGAGCGCTGACGGCGCAGCTGGTGGACATCGAGTCCGTGAGCGGGGCGGAGAAGGAGCTCGCCGACGCGATCGAGGAGGCCCTGCTCCCGCTGGGCCACCTGACCGTACGGCGCGACGGCCAGAACATCGTGGCCCGCACCGAGCTCGGGCGCGCCGAGCGGGTCGTGATCGCCGGGCACCTCGACACGGTGCCGGTGGCCGGCAACCTGCCGAGCCGGGTGGCCGACGGCGTTCTCCACGGCTGCGGCACCTCCGACATGAAGAGCGGCATGGCCGTACAACTCAAGCTCTGCCTGCTGGAGAACCCGAACCGGGATCTGACCTTCGTCTTCTACGACTGCGAGGAGGTCGAGGCGGAGCGCAGCGGCCTGCTGCGGCTGACCCGCGAGCACCCGGACTGGCTGGCCGGCGACTTCGCGATCGTGATGGAGCCGACCAACGGGCTGATCGAGGGCGGCTGCCAGGGCACGCTGCGGGTCGAGGTCGTGGCTCACGGCGTACGCGCGCACAGCGCACGGTCGTGGGAGGGCCTGAACGCCATCCACGCGATCAAGCCGATCATCGACGCGCTGGATCGCTACGAGGCCCGCAGGCCCGTCGTCGACGGCCTGGAATATCACGAAGGGCTCAACGCCGTCGCCGTACGCGGCGGGGTCGCGGGCAACGTCATCCCGGACGAGTGCGTGGTGACGGTCAACTACCGTTTCGCCCCGGATCGCACCCTTGATGAGGCCTTCGATCACGTCCGCGAGGTGTTCGACGGGTTCGAGGTCCGGCTCACCGACGGCGCCCCCGGCGCCCGCCCTGGGCTGACCCACCCGGTGGCCGCGGCCTTCGCGGCGGCGATCGGCGGCGAGCCGTGCGCCAAGCTGGGCTGGACCGACGTCGCCAGGTTCTCCGCTCTCGGCATGCCGGCGGTCAACTGCGGGCCGGGCGACCCCAACGTCGCGCACACGAGCGGCGAACACGTCAGCCTGGCGAAGATCGCGGAGTGTGAGCGCCGCATGGTCGACTGGCTGACCGTGTGAGTCCGGTGGGAACCGGCAGAAAGACGAAGGTGACTTTCCTCGTCGGCCATTAGACGGGGAAAGCCACCTTCGATCCCGAGCAGCACCCTCGCCTCTTAGACGGCGCCACCTCCGATCCCGGTTCCGTACGGTTTCAAGATTGTTCACCTCCGTGGGCTAGCGTGGACAGGCATGAATTCCCAGATGCCCGAACGCCGCCAGGGACCGTCACTGGTCCGCGGCGACCTCGTTCCGAAATCCACGTATGACCAGCGCCTGCTCGATCGCAAGGGCCCGACCGGATGGCTGCACGAGGACCCCTGGCGGGTTCTGCGCATCCAGTCGGAGTTCGTCGAGGGATTCAGCGTCCTCGCCGAACTGCCCACGGCGGTGACGGTCTTCGGCTCCGCCCGCGTCCCGCCGGACAGCCCCGACTACGAGCTCGGCGTACGGCTCGGCTCGGCGCTGGCCGAGGCGGGCTTCGCGGTGATCACGGGAGGCGGTCCCGGCCTCATGGAGGCGGCCAACAAGGGCGCGATGGAGGCCGGCGGCATCTCCGTGGGACTGGGTATCGAACTGCCCCACGAGCAGCGCCTCAACGACTACATCAATCTCGGCGTCGAGTTCCGCTACTTCTTCGTGCGCAAGACGATGTTCACCAAGTACGCCTGCGGATTCATCGCGCTGCCCGGAGGGTTCGGCACGCTCGACGAGCTGTTCGAGTCGCTGACCCTCGTGCAGACGCACAAGGTCACCTCATTCCCGGTGATCTTGATGGGATCGGACTTCTGGGGGCCCCTGCTGGACTGGGTCCGCGGCACGCTGGCGGAGACCGGCAAGATCTCCCCGCGCGACGTCGATCTGCTCTCGGTCACGGACGATCCCGACGAGGCCGTTCGGATCGTCGTCGAGGCCGCCCGGCGCAACGGTGATCGATAGGGTGGCCCGGTGTTCGTCTGCGTGTACTGCTCGTCCAGCCAGAAGATCGATCGCAAGTACCTCAGCCTCGCCAGGGATGTGGGTGCTGAGCTGGCCCGGCGTGGTCACGGCCTGGTCAGCGGAGGGGCGATCGTCTCCTGCATGGGTGAGGTCGCGAGAGCCGTACGGGACGGTGGCGGCCACACCGTGGGGGTGATCCCCCAGGCGCTGGTGGACATCGAGATCGCCGACACCGAAGCCGACGAGTTGGTCGTCACGGCGGACATGCGGGAGCGCAAGGGCGTCATGGACGCCCGCGCCGACGCGTTCCTCGTGCTGCCGGGCGGCATCGGCACGCTGGAGGAGCTCTTCGAGATCTGGACCACCCGCGTGCTGGGCCTCCATGATCGACCGTTGGTCGTGCTCGACCCGTGGGGCCTGTACGAGCCGTTGCGCGATCTCGTCGACGGGATGTACGAGCAGGGCTTCACCCGGCCGAACGTCTTCGACGGGATCTCCTGGGCGACCACGGTCGAGGAGGCCCTCGACCTGCTCGACAGGCCGGGTCCGCCGCTGCGGCCGACCGGGGAGGAGCTGGGCGAGTAGCGGTGGGGCAATCATGATTATTTAGTGGTTTATGTGCTTTTTGTCCGCTGTTGCGGTTAGTGTGGGCAATCACCCGCGGAAGCCAAGGAGCGTCCAGGGGCGGTGTGCCCCGGGACGCGACCAGGGAGGTTTCCCCCGTAACGACCGCAGGGAGCTGTTTCCTATGCGAGGGCGCGTCCACTCCCAGACGAGCCATCCGGATCACGGCCGGTCGGAGACCCTGTCAGGACCGGCGGACGACTCCAGCCCCGTGAACAAGAAGACCCTTGTCATCGCCGCCTCCGCCCTGGTCGCCGTATTGGCCGCAGGCGGCGTCGGCTTCGCCGTTCTGAGCGGATCCGATGATCCTGCCCGAGGTCCGGCGCCCGCGGCGCCCGCGGCGTCGGAGCAGGCAGGAGCCGATCAGTCCAGTGCCGATCAGTCCAGTGCCGACCAGCCCGGTGGTGAGGGCGGCGACCAGGCTCAGGCGCCGGGCGGGGCCGGCGACACGGAGGGTTCCGGCGGCGGCGGGGCCTCCGGCGGCGCGGGAACCCGGACCGACAAAAGCGGCGCGACCGGCGACGGCGCCGCGAGCAAGCCGCGCGACACCGGCAAGAATCGGGCGGACCAGAACAAGGAAGGCTCCGGCTCGGGTTCGACGGGTTCGGCCGCGGATGACGCCGGCTCTCCAGCGGACGGTCCGGCCGGGCTCATCCCCGGCGAGTGCGCCAAGAGCGGGTGTTAGGGAGCCGGGCTTCGCGACTTGTGGCACGATTCGTAATGTGCTGATCGTACTCGTCATCGCCGGAATCGCCGTCGTCGGGTGCGTGGTGCTGGCCTCCCTCGGACACGGCGGTGAGATGGCCGAGTTCCCGCCTGACGTGCCGCCGCTCGATCTGCCCGACGTTCACCGGATGACCGCGGCGGACCTGGTCGTGCTGCGCCTCCCGATCAGCATCGTGGGCTACAACACGGAGGCGGTCGACGAGACGCTGCGGCGGGTCTCGACCGCGCTGAGCGAGCGGGACACGCGGATCGCGGTGCTGGAGCAGCGCCTGGCCGAGTTGACAGCCGGGCGGGTGGAGACGCTCCGGGAGGCGTACGCCCGGCCGGTAGGCGCCCGGCGCGAGCCGGAAAGCCTGTCCGCGGCCGAGGTCTGGCAGGACGATCGGGCGGACGCGGAGGAGTCGTGGTGATCCGCTGCGGCTGGGCCGCCTCGGCGCCCGACTACGCCGCCTACCACGACGACGAGTGGGGCCGGCCGGTCCGCGGCGACGACCGCGTCTATGAGCGGCTGACGCTGGAGGCCTTCCAGTCGGGGCTGTCCTGGCTGACGATCCTGCGCAAACGGGAGAACTTCCGGGCCGCCTTCGCGGGCTTCTCCATCCCCGCCGTGGCCGCGTTCGATGAGTCTGACGTGGCACGGCTGATGGCCGACCCGGGCATCGTACGCAACCGCGCCAAGATCGACGCGGCTGTCTCCAATGCCCGGGTGGCGTTGGAGCTGCCGGGCGGGCTGTCAGACCTGGTCTGGCGGTACGCGGAGGAGCCGGGGACGCCTCCCGGGGCGCTGGCCGACGTCCCGGCCTGGACAGCGGCCTCGACGGCCCTGGCGAAGGAGCTCAGGAAACACGGTTTCCGGTTCGTCGGCCCCACCACCGCGTACGCCCTCATGCAGGCCATCGGCCTGGTGAACGACCACATCGCCGACTGCTGGGTGCGTGCGGAGGTCACCGCTCTTCGAAGCGAGGCAGCGGCTCATTAGCTTTCCAGGCGGCTCATTAGCTTTCCAGACTGCTCAGCTTTCCAGGCTGCGGTCGACGAACGCCGCGGCGGCGGGCAGCAAACGGGCGGCCTCCCGCTCGAAGAAGGCGCGTGCCGCCTCGCCGGGCCAGCCGGTCGGCAGCAGTTCGATGGGCAGCCCGGGGTCGCGGAACAGGAAGTTGCGCCAACCGTGCAGGAGCCTGCTGCGGACCGCGAAGACCAGGTCGTCCGGGGCGCTCTCGGGCAGGGATCCGACGAGGTCGACCGCACCGGTCAGCCAGTCCTCATAAGCCTTGGCGATGCCGTCGAGGTCCCATGCCCGGGCCAGCAGCGTGCGGGGGTCGCCTTCCAACGTCGCTTCGAACCGGTGGCCGGGCACGTGCAGTTCGTCGAGCTCCGGCGAGGGTCGTGGTCCGATCCAGGTCGTCTCCGTCAACGGCGCGTACCCGAGGAAGGTCAGGTCGGCCCGGAGCCGTTCGCGTCTGGCGCGGTCCCTGATCGGCTCGAGCACCAGGATGTGCCACCGTCCCGACCAGGTCATCCCGCCCATGCGGTAGATCCGTGCGGCGGTCTCGTCGAGGCGCCGCTCACACTTCGGAGTGACCGCGTAACCAGGCCCCTGCCGGAGCCGTACGGGATCGAGCCAGCTCTGGCGCACCATGCGGGAGATCGCGGTACGGACGGCCGGGGCGGCGATGCCGAGCGGCGCGAGCAGGCGGACGAGCGCTGCGACCGAGGCACGGCCGCCCCGCGTGCGGAGGTGGTCGCCGTAGAGGTCGAAAAGGGCGGCTCGGGCGTTCATCCCCTCCAGTGTGTAGTCAGGAGCCGCCGGCCACAACGGGGACGAACGGGCATTGATCCACTGAACGGAGCCGGGGCGTTACCTTTTTGAGCCCGGAGGCGGGATAATAAGACATCACAGAAACGTGAATACGCCGGTTACCCCAAGGGTTACCCCGCGGGGCGGCCGACAACGCGGGAAGGGATACACGCATGGCGGCGATGAAGCCGCGGACCGGCGACGGTCCGCTGGAGGTCACCAAGGAAGGACGGGGCATCGTCATGCGGGTCCCGCTTGAGGGTGGTGGCCGACTCGTCGTCGAGCTGTCGGCGGACGAGGCCAGCGCCCTCGGCGACGCGCTGAAGAACGTGGTCGGCTGAACCCCCAGCCGACTGTTGATTAAGGCCCCGGCGCAGGGGGGAGTAACAGCGGGATTCCCCAGCGCCGGGGCCGCTCCGTTCGCTGGAGGTGTTACTTGCCCATCGAGACCACGCCGACCTTCGCCGGGGACCGGGATGCGGTCGTGAACGCGGAGCTCGTCGCCCTGCCCTTCGGGACCGATCTCACGCTCCGCGTCGAGGAGTCGTCGCTCGCGGCGCTCCGCGCCGAACTGCCGGTGCCCCCGGGCGCGTTGCTCGCACACTACGAGGCCAAGGGGGAGGCCGGCGAGGTCTTCGAGCTGCCGGTCATGCGGGGCGACGGCGTCGGCCGCTTTCTGCTGTACGGCACGGGCGACTGCGAGGGACGGGCCCTGCGCAAGGCGGGGGCGGCGCTCGCCAGGAAGGCGAAGGGCCGCGCGTCGCTGACCGTCGTCGTCCCGGAGCGGGGAGACATGGCGGCGCTCGCCGAAGGTGCGCTGCTGGCCACCTACACGTTCACCATCGGCAAAGGCGGCGCCGAACCAGTCGGTGAGATCCAGTTCGCGGGTGGACTGCACACGGGTGGATCGGGCACAGGTGGATCGGGCGCCGGCGGCGGGGGGTTCGCCGATGGGCAGGAGGACGCGCTGCGCCGCGGCGCGGCGGTCGCCCGCGCCACCGCGCTGGCCCGTGACCTCATCAACATGCCCGCCTCCGTGAAGACCCCGGCCTGGCTGGCCGAACAGGCCGCGGCGGTGGCCGCCGACTCCGGCCTTGCCGTACGGATCCGGGACGAGACGGAGCTCGGGGAGTTCGGCGGCATCCGCGCGGTCGGACAGGGGTCGGTCAGCCCGCCCAGACTGGTGGAGCTCTCCTACTCGCCCGAGGGCGCGAGGGCTCACGTGGTGCTCGTCGGAAAAGGGATCACGTTCGACACCGGAGGGTTGTCGCTCAAGCCCACCGACAGCATGAAAGCGATGAAGACCGACATGGCGGGCGGCGCAGCTGTGATCGCCACCATGAGCGCGCTGTCGGCTTTCGCGGCGCCGGTCCGGGTGACCGGGCTGGTCGCCTGCGCGGAGAACGCCATCTCGGGATCGGCCCAGCGGCCGAGCGACGTGATCAGGCAGTATGGCGGGCGCACGGTCGAGGTGCTGAACACCGACGCGGAGGGCCGTCTCGTCATGGCGGACGCGCTGGCCTACGCGGACGCCGAGCTCGATCCCGACGTGATGATCGACATCGCCACGCTGACCGGTGCGGCCAAGGTTGCCCTGGGCCAGCGGGTCGCCGCGCTCTACGCCACCGACGAGTCGCTCGCCGGCGAGTTGCTCGCGGCCGGCGAGGCCGGCGGAGAGCGACTCTGGCGGATGCCTCTGGTGGACGACTACCGGTCCGATCTCGACTCCGACATCGCGGACCTGGCGAACGTGGACCGGAAGATGTCGGGCGCCGCCGGATCGATCACCGCGGCGCTGTTCCTCCGCGAGTTCACCGGCGGGCGGTCCTGGGCCCACCTCGACATCGCCGGCCCGGCCAGGGCGGCGGCGGACGACGCCGAGATCACCAAGGGTGGCACCGGCTTCGGCGTGCGCCTGCTCCTTCGCTACCTGACCGGGTAGACCGGCGGGCAGGCCGGGGTGGGGGCCGGGGTGGGTGGCGGGGCGAGGCGGTGTGATCAGCCGAGCCTGACGGCGGCCAGCAGACCGTCGCCGAGTGGCAGCAGCAGCGGGCGCAGCCGCTCGTCGTTCCTGACCAGCTTGCCCAGTTCGCGCATCGCGACCGTGTCCGGGTCGCGCCGGGTCGGATCGGCGACCTGATCGTCACAGAAGGCGTTGCGGAAGGCGACGACGCCACCTGGGCGCAGCAGCCGTACCGACTCGGTGAGGTAGTCGATGTACTCCTGCTTCGCGGCGTCGCAAAAGACCAGGTCGTATCCGCCGTCGGCGAGACGGGGCAGCACGTCGAGGGCGAGGCCGCCGATCAGGCGGATCCGGCTGCCGGAGAAGCCGGCCTCCGCGAACGTCTGCCGGGCCATCCGCTGGTGTTCCCGCTCGACGTCGACGCTGGTCAACGTGCCGTCGGAGCGCATGCCGCGCAGCAGCCACAGCCCCGAGACTCCGCAGCCGGTGCCGACCTCCACCACGGAGCGGGCGTTGACCGCGGTGGCGAGGAAGCAGAGCGCTGCTCCGCATCCGGGCAGGATCGGGTGCGCTCCGACTTCGATGCCACGCCGGCGCGCGGACCGCAGGATGTCGTCCTCGGGAACGAACTCCTCCGCGTACTCCAGGCTGGCCGGTGTCGCCATCGGCCTCTCCCTCCCTGCTTCCTTCTGGGACGCAGCCTATGGGAGTCGGCCCGGATCGGGAACTCATGCCACAACAGGGACGTTGCACGCTTTGAACGGTCTTTGTTCAAGGCTGCTCGGCACAGGGTGCGCAGGAAGGGGTGAAACCAGGCACTATGGCTTTAGCGACAGTCCTGCAGAGAGGAATGCCGGTGGCCGACGACCACGACCACCAGGCGGAGACTTCGGTGTCCGACTGGACGCCTCCCACATGGGAGGAGGTGGTCCGCACGCATTCCGCCAGGGTTTATCGCCTGGCCTACCGCCTGACCGGCAACGTCCACGACGCCGAGGATCTCACCCAGGAGGTCTTCGTCCGTGTCTTCCGGTCCCTGTCGAGCTACACGCCCGGCACATTCGAGGGCTGGCTGCACCGGATCACGACCAACCTCTTCCTCGACATGGCCCGGCGCAGGCAGCGCATCCGTTTCGAGGGGTTGGCGGACGACGCGGCCGAGCGGCTGCACGGTCGTGAACCTTCACCGGCGCAGGCCTACCACGACGCGCACCTGGAGCCCGACATCCAGGCCGCGCTCGACGCCCTGGCACCGGAGTTCCGAGCGGCGGTCGTGCTGTGCGACATCGAAGGGCTGTCGTACGAGGAGATCGCCGCGACGCTGGGCGTGAAGCTCGGCACCGTGCGCAGTCGCATCCACCGGGGCCGGTCCCAGCTTCGGGAGGCGCTCGACCACCGGGCGCCCTCGGCCAACAGAAATGATCAAACCCCCCCTTCGTTCAGCAGGGAGGGACTATGAGTCATCTCGACGAGCGCGTCTCCGCGCTCATCGACGGCGAACTCGGTCACACCGAACGGGAGCGCGCGCTGGCGCACCTGACGTTCTGTGCGGACTGCCGCGCCGAGGTCGATGCGATGAGGGCGCTGAAGAGCCGCCTCCGTTCGATGGACCCCCCGGCCATGCCGGCGGATCTCACCATGTCGCTGCTGAGGATGTCGGAGCCGGGCGGCCCGCTGCCGCCGCGGATCCGGCCCTTTCCCGATCGCGGCGCGTTCGGCGCCGGAGGCGGGCTTCCGGGCATGCACGGCGGCGCCCCTCCTGACGGTCGGCCGCTGGATAACCGGCCGGGCCGGGTCTCCGGGGCGGTCGGTCCGGGACGGTCCGGCCGGGCCAGGCGGGCCGGTTATGTCGCGGTGGGAGTGGCCTCCGCCGCCATGGCCATCGGGACGATGTTCATGGTGAACGGGGCGGGCGCCCACCAGCGGCCGGTCCCGGGTGAGGGCTTCGTCAACCCGCCGGTTCAGCACCTGGTTCCGACCGCGAAGATCTCACCGACCCCGTCGCGGAGCGCCACCCCAGGGCTCTCTCACTGACCGCTTTCTCGCCGGTGGTTTACCGTAGACCGTGTTGTCCGGATGGATGACGTCGTGTGCGAGGAGTGAGTGTCCCGATGACCGATCACACGCGTTCCTCGGGCGCGACGGACCGGCCCGAGTTCCTGCCTCCTCCGCTGCCGGGGGAGCACGGGGAGCCCCCCGATCAGGGTGGCCGCGGGCAGGGTGACTACGGGCAGGGTGACTACGGGCAGGGCGAGCACGGAGGGTCCTGGGAGCCGGGGGAGGCCTGGGGCCGTGGCACGGATGACGATCCCTACGGGAGGGAAGAGCCAGGCGGCTGGGGGCGGCCTGACGGCGGCCCGGCAGGGGATGCGGCCGGGGATTCGCCGGGTGGTTGGTCGGGAGCCTCGCCCGGCGGGGCGGCCACCGGTCCGTTCGGTGATCCGCCACCCCCTCGGAACGCGTACGGATTGGGGCCCGAGTGGGCGCCGCCGCCGGAGCCGTACGGCGGTCAGAGCCCGCACGGCCGCCAGGAGCCGTACGAACTGGGACACGGACCGCATGGGGCTTACGGCGGCCCGTTCGGTGGCGGGGGGCCGACCGGCGCGGCGACCGTGCGGCGCGGCCCGAGCGGGGCGCTGTTAACGGTGCTGGCCGTGATCATCGCACTCGTGGCCGGCGGCGCCGCGAGCTGGGGAACGTTCCTGCTGACCCGATCGTCCTCGGGCATCGACCCCGGATACACCCTGCCCTCACCCCGCGGCGCGGCCACGTCCCGGCCACCGGAGTCGGTCGCGGGGGTCGCGGCCAGGGTCCTGCCGAGCGTGGTGTCGCTCGAAGTCAAGGGCAACAGCGAGGCGGGCACCGGGTCGGGCTTCGTCATCAAAGGCGGCTACATCGTGACCAACAACCATGTGGTCGCCGTCGCCGCCCGGACGGGGGAGATCCGCATCCGGTTCAACGACCACACGTCGGCAAGCGCCAGGGTCGTCGGCCGGGATCCCAACTCCGACATCGCAGTGGTGAAGCCCGACGGTCCCGTCAGGGCACCGGAACTGCCGCTCGGAAACTCCGACAGCGTCGTCGTCGGCGACCCGGTCATCGCCATCGGTTCACCGCTGGGCCTCAGCGGCACCGTGACCACCGGGATCGTCAGCTCGCTCAACCGCCCGGTCGAGGCGGGCGGATCGACCGGCTCCGACTACGCGCTGATCAACGCGATTCAGACCGACGCGGCGATCAACCCGGGCAACTCCGGCGGCCCGCTGGTCAACGCCTCAGGCGAGGTGATCGGGGTCAACTCGGCGATCGCCACCGTGGGGGCGAACTCGCTGCTCGGCCAGCAGTCGGGCAGCATCGGGCTCGGATTCGCGATCCCGGCCAACCAGGTGCGCCGGATAGCACAGGAGCTGATCACGACGGGTACGGCCCGGACCTCGCGGATCGGCGTCAGCATCGACCAGAGCTACCAGGGCCAGGGGGTGCGCATCGCGAACCAGAGCGGATCGGTCACGGCCGGCGGCCCCGCCGACAAGGCCGGCCTGCGGCCCGGGGACATCATCCTGGAGGTCGACGGCCAGCCGGTGGGCGGCAGCCGCGAGCTGATCGTCACCATCCGGAGCAAGGCCCCGGGCGACAGGGTGAGCATCAAGTTCCGGCACGGCGGCGAGGAACGGACCGCCATGGTGACGATCGGTGCGGCCCCCGCTCCGACCGCCCAGCCCTCCTGAGTCCTGTGGGGCATTAGTCTGAAAGCCAGCCGTTGTCGCGGGAGGAGAACGCCGTGTTCGGACTGGGCTGGCCGGAGATGCTGGCGCTTGTGGTGATCGCCCTGCTCGTGTTCGGTCCGGAGAAGCTTCCTCAGGCGGCCGCGCAGGCGGGCCGTACGCTGCGGCAACTCCGCCAGATGGCGAACAACGCCAAGACCGATCTGCAGACCAATCTGGGGCCGGAGTTCTCCAACTTCGACCCCGCCGATCTGAATCCCAAGAATTTCGTGCGCAAGCACCTGCTCGACGACCTCGAGAAGGACTGGAACGCCCCGGCGGCGATCGACCGCGACCCGCTGCCGCCGACGGTCAACCCGGAACTGGGCTTCGGCGAGATCCCGCCCTACGACAACGAGGCGACCTGAGGCACCGCGTCGCCCCTGTACCGGCGCGGACACCGCCGCTTTCTCGCCGAGCGAGGCGGCGTCCTCCGCCGGAGGTGCTCAGGATCCGATCGTCTGACCGAGTGGCAGCTCGTCTCGCACTGGCGACCGCCGTACGGTCGCGGACTGGGCGAGCATGGCGCCGGCGAGCACCACGGCCCCTCCGATGATCTGGGCGGTGCCCAGACCCTCGCCGAGCAGTACCCACGCGATGAGAGCGCCCGCGATGACCTCGATCGACGAAACCGTGGCGCCGACGGCGGCCGAGAGCCTGCGTACGGCGATGACGCCGGTGACGTAGGCG
This sequence comes from Sphaerimonospora cavernae, assembly GCF_042435035.1. NCBI lineage: Bacteria > Bacillati > Actinomycetota > Actinomycetes > Streptosporangiales > Streptosporangiaceae > Sphaerimonospora > Sphaerimonospora cavernae. Next base: position 52,507 of record NZ_JBHMQT010000058.1, on the reverse strand, counting down.
GCGACCGTCGCGACCAGCACCATCCAGGCCGCGGCGCCGGCGACCGGCAGTGCGTGATCGCCCACCGCGGCGGTCCGGGCGAACGCGGACCAGGGGATGTCCCAAGGGCGCGAGATGGGCAGCAGGATCACTGCGGCGCCGACCATGCCCCAGCAGATCAGGCCGAGCGGGTCGATGTCGTCCCCGAAGCCATCGCTCATCAGGAAATACCCGGCGCTGCAGGCAGCGGAGGCGAGGGCTGCCAGGACACCGATCACGTCCAGCCGCATCCCGTGCCAGACCTCCACGACGACGGCGAGGCCGACGACCGCGACGAGCGCGCCCAGGTAGGCCGTGGCCGCCAGCCGTACCCGGCGGATGAGACGCACCCAGACGACGACCAGCACGGGCGAGGTGTATTCGAAGAGCAACGCCACCCCGACCGGCAGCCGGGTGATCACGAAGAAGAACAGGCCCTGGACTCCGGCGACCGCGATCACGGCGTAGGCGGCGAAGAACAGCATGCGGTCACGGGGGACGCGCAGCGCGCGCGGCCGGACGATCGCCAGCACCAGCAGCATGACCAGCCCGGCTCCCGCCATGCGTACCCAGACCGACTCGAGCGGGCTGAGGCCCGCCTCGCCGAGGAACCTCGCCATCGGCCCGGAGAACCCGAAACTGAAGGCCGAAACGACCGCGATCGCCAGGCTGACAGCCTTCATCCATCACCTGCTCTGTAATTACCATGGAAGGGATTTGATCCTGTCATATCCCGAACTTCTCCCGCCAGGTGGCGCCGCGCCCCTCGGCGGCGGCCCTTGCGTACCCTGACAGGGTGGATCGGATCTTCTTGGCACGGCTGGCCGGGCTCGCGGTCTTCGATCCGGTCGGCGACCAGATCGGCCGGATCCGGGACGTCGTGGTTTCGCTGCGCGGACCGCTGCCGCCGCGGGTGCACGGGTTCGTGGTCGAGGTCCAGCCACGCCGCAGAGTGTTCCTGCCGATCACCAGGATCACCAGCATCGAGGTGGGCGCGGTGATCTTCACGGGCAAGCTCAACATGCGGCGGTTCGAACAGCGCAGCACCGAGACGCTCGCCATCGGGGAACTGCTCGACCTGGCCGTGGAGTTCAAGGGCGAGCGGGTGACGGTCCAGGACCTCGCCATGGAGCAGCCCCGTCCCTCGGACTGGCTGATCGCGAAGGTCGCCGTACGGCGCGGCACCCGGCGCAGGGGCGAGACCCACGTGGTGGACTGGGACGAGGTCACCGGCTTCGGCGTGGCCCAGAAGGACCAGGGCGCGGCCAACCTCCTCGCCGCCTTCGAGGCGCTGCGCCCGGCAGACCTCGCCAACATGCTGCACGAACTGCCGGACAAGCGGATGGCGGAGGTGGCCTCCGCGCTCAACGACGATCGGCTCGCCGATGTGCTGGAGGAACTTCCCGAGCGGGATCAGGTGATCGTGTTGAGCCGGCTGAACCGGGAGCGGGCCGCCGACGTGCTGGAGGCGATGAGCCCCGACGACGCGACCGACCTGCTGCAGGAACTGCCGCCGGAGCAGGCGGAGGGGCTGCTGCGGCTGATGGTGCCCGAGGAGGCCGCCCCCGTACGGCGGCTGCTGACCTACGCCGAGCACACGGCGGGCGGCATGATGACAACGGAGCCGGTGATCCTCCCCCCGACCTCGACCGTGGCCGAGGCGCTCGCGCACGTCAGGCAGCAGGAGCAGACGCCCGCGGTCGCGGCCCAGGTGTACGTGACCCGTCCGCCCGGCGAGACGCCGACCGGCCGCTTCCTCGGCGTCGTGCACTTCCAGCGGCTGCTGAGAGAGCCGCCGTCGACCCTGCTCGGCGGCGTGATAGACATCACCGTGGACCCGATCAGACCGGAGTTCACGATCCCCGAGGTGGCCTGCTACCTCGCCACGTACAACCTGGTCGCGGCCCCCGTCGTGGACGAGCACGGGCGCCTGCTCGGCGCGGTGACCGTCGACGACGTGCTGGACCACATGCTGCCGCAGGACTGGCGGGAGAGGCAATGACCGAACGACTCGACCAGCCGCGTGAGTTGGCCCCCCTCCGCATCCGGCCCTACTACGACCCCGAGGCGTTCGGACGCCTTTCCGAGCGGATCGCCCGGTTCCTGGGGACCGCCCGGTTCATCGTGTACATGACCGTGTTCATCGCGGTCTGGCTGCTCTGGAACACTCTCCTGCCGGTCAAGTTCGATCCGTACCCGTTCATCTTCCTCACCCTGATGCTCTCGCTCCAGGCGTCGTACGCCGCGCCGCTCATCCTGCTGGCGCAGAACCGGCAGGCCGACCGCGACCGCGTGCAGTACGAGCAGGACCGGATGCGAGCCGAGCGCAACCAGGCCGAGATCGAGTACCTCATCCGTGAGATCGCGGCCCTGCGCCTGGCACTCGGCGAGGTCGCGACCAGGGACTACATTCGATCCGAACTGCAGCACCTTCACGAGGACCTCAGGGAAGACCTCAGGGACGGCGCCGCCCGGCACTGATCCGGCCTGGATTGTCCGTCAGATCACCCGCCCCGCATTAGGAAGAACCCGCCCGCGTCCATAGCATGGATTCATGGCACCATCCCCAGAACTGGTCAGGGCTGCGCTCGCAACCGTCAACGACCCCGAGATCCGCCGGCCGATCACCGAACTCGACATGGTCAAGGAGCCCATCGAGATCTCCCCGGACGGGGTGGTGCGCGTCGGGATCTACCTAACGATCGCCGGCTGCCCGCTCAAGGACCGGATCACTCGGGATGTCACCGAGGCGGTCTCGAAGGTCGAGGGCGTGACCCGGGTCCATGTGGACCTGGACGTCATGAGCGAGGGCCAGCGCAAGAACCTGCAGACCAAGCTCCGCGGCGACCGGGGACCGGAGAAGGAGATCCCCTTCGCCAAGGCGAACTCGCTGACGAGGGTGTTCGCGGTCGCCAGCGGCAAGGGCGGCGTCGGCAAGTCGTCCGTCACCGTCAACCTCGCCGCGGCGATGGCCTCCTCCGGCCTCAAGGTCGGCGTCGTGGACGCCGACATCTACGGCCACTCGGTGCCGCGCATGCTCGGTGTCGGCGAGCGGCCCACCAAGGTCGAAGACATGATCATGCCGCCGGTCGCGCACGACATCAAGGTGATCTCGGTCGGGATGTTCAAGCCGGAGGGGAACACTCCGGTGGTCTGGCGCGGGCCGATGCTCGACCGGGCGCTCTACCAGTTCCTCACCGACGTCTTCTGGGGCGACCTGGACGTGCTGCTGATGGACCTGCCGCCGGGCACCGGTGACATCGCGATCTCGGTGGCCCAGCGGATGCCGACGGCGGAGATCCTCGTGGTCACCACCCCGCAGCAGGCCGCGGCCGAGGTGGCCGAGCGGGCCGGTTCGATCGCGGCCCAGACCCACCAGCAGATCGCCGGCGTCATCGAGAACATGTCGTGGCTGCCGTGCCCGCACTGCGACGAGCGGGTCGCGGTCTTCGGCGAGGGCGGCGGCCAGGCGGTGGCCGACGCGCTGACCCGGACGCTCGGCGCCCGCGTGCCGCTGCTCGGCCAGGTGCCGATCGACCTGCGGCTGCGTGAGGGCGGCGACGAGGGCAAGCCGCTCGTCCTGACCGACCCCGACGCGCCCGCCGCGGTCGAACTGCGCCGCATCGCGGCCGAGCTGGGCAAGAAGCCCGGCGGCAGCCTCAAGGGCCGCAAGCTGGACCTCTCCCCGATCAAGCACTGATCCACTCACCCGGGACCGGCCGCCGTGAGCGGCACGACAACAGCGTGACGGCGGCCCAGGGGATGCGGTTTCCCGCTATGACTTCCGACCTGGTCGTACCGGTCCGCTCGAACTGAGCGCGAAATGAATGAGGCTATGCGGCGGGGGTGAGTCGTACGACGAAGGACTGCTCGGCCCAGCGGGCGAGCAGTCCTGCGGCGTCGTGGGCGTTGAGCCGCTCCCTGGCGAGCGCCGCCACCGCGTCCCCGGTCGCCGACTGATCGACGATCTCGACGGCGGCGGGGAAGCGGACGAGTTCGGCGCCGTTGTCCTTGCTCCTGAGGGTGATCTCGACCTCGGTCATTTCGGTCAACCCGGGCAGGGACTGCTCGTCGCCGCCGGTCACGACGTAGATCGCCCCGTCGTGCCACACGTGCCAGGCCAGCCGCCGTCCGGAGGGGAGCGTGATCCACAGCACGCTCGACTTCTTCGCACCCTCTTCGATCAGCGGCAGACTCATGCCTTCAGCCTCTCACGCCCTCGGAGGCGCGGTCAGCGGTTGGCGAGCTTCCAGGCGGCGGGGAGGATGCCGGCCGCCAGAGAAATCTTGAGGAGGTCGCCGACGACGAACTTCCCGGCGCCCGCCCACAGGGCGGTCCCGAGGTCGAGGCCGGTCACCGCGACCAGCACCGGCAGACCGAAAGCGTAGATGACCAGGTTGCCGAGGACCATCGTGCCGACCGTACGGAGCACCGTACGGTCACCGCCACGCTGCGCCATCCAGCCGACGAGAGAGGCGGCGGCGATGAAGCCGAGCACATAGCCGAACGTCGCGCCGCCGAATCCGTGCGCGCCACCGGCGAACCACGGGATTCCGGCCACCCCCGCCGCCATGTAGAGGAGCATGCTGAGAAACGCGCGGTTCATGCCGAGCGCGGCTCCGACCAGGACCACGGCGAACGTCTGGCCGGTGACGGGGACGAGGTCGCCGGGGAGAGGAATGCTGACCTGCGCGGCCAGACCGGTCAGCCCCGCGCCGGCCGCGACGAGTACGGCGTCGCGCACGCGGGCGGCGGTACTGCCGGGAACGGCGGGGATGAGGTCGGACAGCACGGCGGGGCGTGCCCCGGTGGCGGTGGCGTTGGCCATCGATCACTCCTAACAAGGCTGCGCGGTCGCCTCCACAGCCTGGCGGTCCTTCGGTCTGGCGCGGAGGTCTCTTTTACCGTTGACCATTCTTTGCCGAATCGCGGCGCGAGTCGTACAAGCTGAAGACCAAGAACGTCTGGCATGATTTGTAGGTATCCGATAGCGGCTGCCGTGCCGCACCGGGAAAAGTGCGAGATATCAGACGCCTGGTGAAGACGGGTTGTAGCAGTCCTACCAAGGGTGTCCGCGACCTCACCCTGACCTGCCGAGGCGGGAGGGTACCGCTAGCGTGGAGCTCATGCGTGCACGACGTTCGTGCCTGGCCGTGCCGGGCAGCAATCCCCGCTTCATCGAGAAGGCTCAGGGGTTGGCGGCCGATGAGATCTTCCTCGACCTGGAGGACTCGGTGGCGCCCGACGCGAAGGAGGACGCGCGTAAGAACGTCGTCGGCGCGCTGCGCGAGGGCGACTGGACCGGCAAGACCGTCGTCGTCCGTGTGAACGATCTGACCACGCAGTGGACCTACCGCGACGTGATCGAGATCGTGGAGGCGGCCGGTGACCGGCTCGACTGCGTCATGCTGCCGAAGGTTCAGGACGCCTCGCACGTGGTCTGGCTGGCCACACTGCTGGGCCAGATCGAGAGGGCGGCGGGGCTGCCGGAGGGCGGCATCGGGATCGAGGCCCAGATCGAGAACGCCGCCGGGCTCGTCAACGTGGACGCCATCGCCGCGTCTTCGCCGCGTCTGGAGACGCTGGTGTTCGGCCCGGCCGACTTCATGGCCTCGATCGGCATGCGGACGCTGGTCGTAGGCGAGCAGCCGCCGGGGTACGGCGAGGGCGACGCCTACCACTACATTCTGATGCGGATCCTGATGGCCGCCAGGGCACACGATCTGCAGGCGATCGACGGCCCGTACCTGCAGATCCGTGACGTGGACGGCCTGCGCAGGGTGGCCCGCCGGTCGGCCGCGCTGGGTTTCGACGGCAAATGGGTGCTCCACCCTGGTCAGGTGGACGTGGTCAACGAGGTCTTCTCGCCGTCGCAGCGGGATTACGACCACGCCGAACTGATCCTCGACGCCTACGAGTACTACACGACGGTCGAGAAGCGGGGCGCCGTCATGCTCGGCGACGAGATGATCGACGAGGCGTCCCGCAAGATGGCCCTGGTCGTGGCCGCCAAGGGCCGGGCCGCCGGCCTCGCCCGCACCGCCGCCTTCATCCCGCCGTCGTCCACATAGCCGTCGTCCATTCACCACCTGGCCGTCGTGAGTGATCCGATTAGTCGGGTATGAATGACGAGGTGTACCCGCCGCCATATCAGTGGCCGCCGCCCGCTCGCATGCCTTGGGTCATGCCGCCTCCGGCGGCGGTGAGGTACGACCAGTTGGCTCGAACGCCGCTGCATCGCTGGTGGCGGCCGATCCTCGGCACGCTGGCCGCGGTGGGCGGTTTCCTGATCGTGTCGCTCGGGCTCGTCATGGCCGCGTGGACGGTCGCCACGCTGGCACGCCTTCCCCTCGTGATGAGCGGGGACCGGATGTTCGTCGATCCGCTCCTCGACCTCGGCTTCCATCTCAGCGTGATCGCGTTGGCCATTCCGGTGGTGTACGGCACGGCATGGGCGATCCAGCGTCGCCCGCCGGGGACGCTCTCCTCGGTCGTCGGCCGGCTCCGCTGGAACTGGCTGGCGATTTGCCTGCTGGTGGCGGTCGGGGCCGTCGTGCTCGGCCAACTCGCTGAGGCGGTGACGCTGCTGCTCACGGGGATGGATCCGGTGTACGGCTGGGCCGGCTGGGAGACGTTCCTCCCGCCAGCGATCGTCATCCTGGTGCTCGTACCCTTCCAGGCCGCCGCCGAGGAGTACATGTTCCGCGGATGGATCATCCAGGCCTTCGGCGCCTATCTGCGTAACCCCTGGCCCGGCATCCTGCTGGGCGCGAGCGCCTTCGCCGCGCTGCACGGCTACACCGACTGGGGGATCGCGTACGTCTTCGGGTTCGGGGTGCTGATGGGGTGGCTGGCGGTCCTCACCGGAGGCCTGGAGGCCCCCATCGCGCTCCACGCGACGAACAACGTCATGGCTTTCGGCATCGTCGCCGCCTCGGGAGACCTGGACAGCGCGCTCCAGCAGGGAGAGCTGCCCTGGCAGTCCGTCGTCGGCACGGTCGTGCAGTTCGCTGTGTACGGCGGTGCGGTAGTAGTAATCGCCCGAAGACGGGCAATTCGGTCCCTCTCTAGATAAATCTGTCCCTGGAGGTCTGGTCGCATCGGCGTTCGCGTGTTGCTCTTGATTGGTGTTCGGGTATCACAATGATCACGTTCGCCTTGGCGTAACCCCGGTGGAGCGGCCAGGCACATCCTCCAGGAGGTACTGAACGTGGCCCCGGGCCCTCATGAACGTGACCACCCGTCCGCCGGCGACGGTGACCACCGGCCGTCGCCGCCGACACTGCACCATTCGCCGCCGGCCCCGTCCCCTTGGGCGCTTCCGCCGTTCGCCGCTCCTTTATCCGAAGACCCCGAATCCGAAGACCCCGAGTCATCGACGCGTGCGGAACCGTCCCGGCAGCCTCCCGCCGACGAGTTCGAGGAGATCCGAGAGCTGGAAGGGATCCAGGAACTGGAGGGGATCCACGAGCCGGCGGGCGTTCAGGGTCTCGGGGCCCAGGGTCTCGGGACAGCACAGGATTTCGGGACAGCCCAGGATCCCGGGGTGACACAGGCCACCGAACGGCCGGATGACATCGGGTCGGATGCCTGGGCCCCCCGGACTGACCCCTCGCACTCGGATCTTTCACAGTCCGAACAGCGGAGCGGCCGCAATCCCTACGCCGCGCCGTACGGCATGGCCCAATCGAGACAGGCCCAATCGAGACAGGCACAGCCACAGCCGAGACATGGCCGGAAGCCGGAATCCGAACCCAAACCTGAACCCGACCTCGACCTCGACCTTGGGCTCGATCCCGACCCCGATCCCGACCCCGGGCGCGGAAGCGGCACCGGATCGGCGGCGACGCCCCGGAGCGGACGACGGCTGGTGACGCGGCCGGACAAGCTGGTGGCCGCCGGCCGCACCAAGAGCTCGCCGGTGTCACCGGTACCACCATGGGAGACACCGGGACGTACGCCCCAGACCTCCCCGCCGAGGATCCCGGGGACGCCCACACCTCGCGCCCACATCGCCTGGGGCGAACCGGAGGTGAGGCCCTGGGAAGGCGCGAGCGGACCGGAGGTGAGGCCCTGGGAGGGCGCGAGCGGACCGGAGGTGAGGCCCTGGGAAGGCGCGAGCGGACCGGAGGTGAGGCCCTGGGAGGGCGCGGGTGAGCCGGAGGCGGAGCCCTGGGAGGGTGCTGAACCGCACCATTTCGCGTCGAGGCCCAGTGGCTTTCCGAGGCCGACGCGTCCCCTCGTGGTGGCGGCGGTCATTCTGGTGGCCGCCGTGCTCGGCGTGGTCGTGGTCAACCGCGTCGGGAGCCCCGCTGGAGCGGGGCTGACGTTGGCGGCGGGTGAGGGCCGCTCGGCCGACGCCGTGTTCACGGCGCCCGGCCTGCCCGGCAGCGGCTCGAGCCAGGTGCTCAACGCGATCGCCTCGGTCGGGTCGACGATCGTGGCGGCGGGCAGCGACACCACGGGCCCGGCCCCGAGGCCGCTGTTCCTGGTCTCCGTCGACGGCGGCAGGCGATGGGAACTGGGCAGGGTCGAGGGCTCTACCGCTGTCTCCGCTGGGGGATCGACGGTGAGCGCCGCCGGATATGAGCCGGCCACCGGGGCGGTCGGCCGCGTGGCCGGGGGCACCGGCGGGTGGCTGGCGGTGGGCACGGATGTCCCTGGCCGGGTGAGCGGGCCGCCCCCGGCCGAGCAGGCGGACCAGGAGGGCGAGGCCGGCCGGGGCGGCTGGGCGAACCCGGTGGCCGTCCGTGGAATGTGGGTCTCCTCCGACGGCAGATCCTGGACGGCCGTGGGCGCGGACCGGCTCGCCGCGTTCCGAGGTCAGGACAGGATCGTCGATGTGACGCGAACCGCGAGCGGCTTCCTCGCTGTCGGGGTCACCGTACTGGGCGATGGCACGGTCGGCCCCGTGGCCTGGGTGTCACCCGACGGCACGAACTGGACCAGGGTGGACCCCGACCGGATCGGCTCCGGGAACGGGGCGCGGGGGATCCGGGCGGTGGCCGCCAGGGGAGACCGGGTGGTGGCGCTGGCCGAACCGGGTTCGAACGGCACCCGGGGTGGTGATCGGGGTTCGGTCGTCCTTCGATCCGATGACGGCGGCCGCAGTTGGCTGCGCACGGCGGCGGCCCTCCCAGGCGTCCGCCCGGAGCCCGGGACGCTCACCGCGACGAAGAAGGGCTTCGTGCTCGTCCCGATCCGGCAGAGGTCGGCGTCCGGGGACGTACGGGTGCGCTGCTCGCGGGACGGCGTCCGCTGGAGCCGGTGCGGGACGATCGGGCGGCTGGGCCCGGACGGAACCGGGGTGCGGGGTCTCACCTCGTCGGCGGCCGGGGTCGCGGCCGTCACCGAGTACGCCTGGGAGAAGTACGCCGTCTACACCAGCAAGGACGGACGCGGCTGGACCAGACGTGCCGACCTGGGGGAGATCCCCGGCACGCTGCGCGGACTGGCCATCACCGACAAGGGTCTGCTGGTGGCGAGCGGGGACAAACGCGGCCCGGGTGACGTGGAGAACCTGCCCGTCCTGGTCGAGATCAAGAAGGGGAAGCCGGTCAGCGCCGTACGGCTCGAGGAGATCGCCGGGCTCGACCGGACGGTCAGGGACCCGGCGGACCTCGTGGCGGCCGGCGGCGTGTTCGTGGCGGTGGGCTCGGCGAACGGCGACGCGGCGATCTGGACGAGTGCCGACAACGGCGAGACCTGGACGGACGCCGGCTCTCCCGACCTGCTCGGCGGCCCCGGACGGCAGGCCCTGAGCGGAGTGGCCCACGGCCCGTACGGCTGGCTCGCGGTCGGTGGCACGATGACGGATCCGGCGGTGACCCGGCCGCTGCTGGTGACCTCTGCCGACGGCAGGTCATGGCACCCCGTCCCGATGCCTGAGGTCGCCGCCGGCCATTTCCTGCTCGCGCCACGTGTCGTGGCGGCGGGGCCGAAGGGATATGTGCTCGCGGGTGAGGATCACGGTTCGACCGGGGTGTTGCCCGCCCTGTGGTTCAGCCCCGACCTCAAGCGGTTCGCACGCGTGCCGCCCGAGAGGATGCCGGCCGGGGGCGCGGGAGTGCGCATCGCCGACGTCGCGGCGACGCCGTACGGGTTCGTCGCCGTGGGCGGGGCGGGTGCGGCCGACCGGGAAGCGGGCGTTGTCTGGGTCTCCCCGGACGGCCTCAACTGGACCTCCCGCGGCCGGGTGATCCCACCGGACGCCCGGTCGGCGGGGCTGCGTCACGTCGTGACCACCGCGGCCGGTGCTGTCGTGATGATCGGCGTTTCGGTGACCGGCGAGGGTGCCCGTCCGTTCTCCGCACTGTCCGACTGGAAGTCGGCTTCGGCTGAGGCGGCCGCCGAGGCCGGTGGCATGCGGTGGGAGTATGGCGCGATGCCGGCGGAGGCGGGAGCGAGCGTGCTCGACGTCACCGTCACTCGCTCGGGACTGGTGGCGGTCGGGGCGTACGGCTCGGCGGGCGAGGTCGACAGCACGGCGTGGATCTCCGGGGATGGCCGTGGATGGACCCGGGTGGCGGGTGACGGCCCGGGCGGGCCGGATGCCCAGACGCTCGGGGGGCCGGGGGCCCGGTGGTTCGGCATGGTCGCGGCGTCGGGTGACGCGGTGGTGGCCATCGGCAGGTCCGCCGCCGGTGATCACCTCACGGTCTGGCGCAGCCGGGTCATGACGGGAGATCAGTGACGCCCTGCTCCCTGCTGCCGTGGTCCCTGATGTCATAGTTTGGGGCGTCTTGCGACAAAATGCCCCATTCGTGGAGGGCCTCGAGGAGGCCATGTGTCAGCGGGAGCCGTACCAGATCGGTGGGCCGGCACCAGCGGGCGTCGGCGGCGTCGTCACCGGGGGAGAGCGGGGCCGGGGGATCCGCCGTCGCGACGTAGTCGTGGATCTCGTAGGTGACGCCACCGGGCCCGGGACGCTCGACGGCGCCGGCCCACCTGTCCACGGTGACATCGAGGCCGGTCTCCTCGCGAAGCTCACGGCGGACCGCCTCCGCGTCGGTCTCGCCCGGCTCGACCCTGCCGCCGGGCAGGGACCATCTGCCCTCGGCGGGCGGGCGCCCGCGGCGGATCAGCAGCAGCCGCCCGCTCTCGTCCACAACGATCGCCCCTACGCATCTGATGGACTGCACATGCCAAGATTACGACTAGATAACGGGAAATGCCTTGACGTTGGGCATGTCTCCGAAGCACCGTGAGTATTTGTGAGAGCCGTGCCTATCTGCCCGCGGTGCTTCGGGCCGCTGCACGAACCGAGCGTCTGGTCCAGTTCGTGGCGCTGCGCCGCGCATGGGGACGTCCTGCCGTTCCAGCCTCCCCGTCGCCCGTCGGAGGCCGCGGCCGACGCCATCCGGCAGGCCGCGCGGGTGCCCGTCTGGATTCCCTGGCCGCTGCCGGCGGGCTGGCTGGTCACCGGTTTCGCCGAGGTGGGAGACGAACGCAGCGGAGTGCGGGCGAGCGTGGTCGCCCTGACGGGGCCGTCGATCACCCCTGGCCCGGCGGACATGCTGGTCATCGCCGAGGAGCCCGGAGTGGGACTCGGCGCCACCTTCGCCGGGCTGCCCGGTCCCGACCCCGGGGTCGGCTTCGATGCCGGTCCACCGCACGCGAAGATCGACGTACGGGGCCACCCGGCGGCACTGTGGTGCGCGGGCGAGGTGCCGGAGGACAGGGCGGTGTACGTCGGGGAGGCGCTCGGCAACTGGCTGTGGACGATCGTCTGGCCCGCCGAGGTCGGCTGCTTCGTCGCGTTGGCGAACCTGACGCTCAGGGATCTGCGTGACCACGACCAGGCGCTCGATCTGCCGTTCGGCGCATTCTCCCCCCGCCTGGACGGTGACGCTCATTAGAACGCGAAGGAGATAGTAAGGTTCTGAGCCGTGACAGCGCGCATCGAACGAGTTGTGACCTCGGGCCCGGTGGAGATCGAGGGCGTCGAGCACAAGGTCGAGAACAACACCTGGATCATCGGTGACGACGACGAGGTGATCGTGATCGACCCCGCGCGGGACGCGGAGAAGATCCTCGAGAAGGTGGGCGACCGGGAGGTCCTCGCGGTCATCTGCACCCACGGCCTGCCGGACCACGTGGGCGGCGCCATCGAGACGGCCGCCAGGGACGAGGCGGTCATCGCGGTGCATCCCAAGGACAAGCGCCTGTGGCGGCAGACCTGGGAGGAGACCTGGCCCGACATCGAGATGGAGGACGAGGGCCTGTTCGCCGTCGCCGGTGTCGAACTGGAGGTCCTGACGACGCCCGGAGTGACCGCGGGTGGCGTGTCGCTCTACTGTGAGGAGCTGGGCGCGGTCTTCACCGGCAAGACGCTGCGCGCCGACGGCCCCGGCAAGCTCGGCGGGGAATATCCCGCGCTCGCGGACCAGCTCACCGCGATCGGTGAGCGGCTGTTCACGCTGGCGCACGAGACGCGCGTGCTGCCGGCGCATGGCGAGGAATGCCTGATCGGTGATCTCGAGCCGCAGTTCGACCAGTGGCTGTCGGGGTCGCTCGTCGGCACGGGCGAGGGCGAGGCTCAGATCGAGACGACGCCGCTCATGGACGGCAGGGGCGCGGCCGGCATCAAGCTGAACCTCGACGAGTAGCGGCGGCGGCACGACGGGCGGATCGGGCGGATCGGGCATGGAGCAACTCGGACTCGACGGCATGCCGAAGCGGCTTTACGCCTGCACGCCCTCGCGGCTGAACTCCTGGCTGGACTGCGCGCGCCGATATCGCTTCACCTACCTCGACCGGCCGGCGCCGTCCAAGGGGCCCGCCTGGGCGCACAACAGCCTGGGGGCGTCCGTCCACAACGCGCTGGCCGCGTGGTGGCGGGAGCCGTACGAACGGCGCACGCCGCTCATGGCGGCCATCCTCCTGACCAACGGCTGGATCGGCGAGGGCTTCCGGGACGAGGAGCAGTCGGCGTCATGGCGGGACCGGGCGCGGGAAATGGTGTCCGGGTACGCCTCGACGCTCGATCCCTCTGACGAGCCTGTCGGCGTCGAGCGTGTCGTCGCCACGCGGACGGCCGTCATCGCGGTCTCCGGCCGAGTCGACCGGCTCGACCGGCGGGGCGACGAACTGGTCGTGGTGGACTACAAGACCGGTCGGCGTCCGCTGACCACCGAGGACGCCAGGTCCTCGATCGCGCTGGCCATCTACGCGATCGCCTCGGCGCGCATGATGCACCGAACCTGCCGCCGGGTGGAGCTCCATCACGTTCCGACGGGCGCCGTCATCGAGTGGGAGCACACTGAGGAGTCGCTGAACCGCCACCTGCGCCGAGCCGAGGAGATCGCCCAGGAGGCGGCGGCGGCCGACGACGCCTACCGCGACTGGGCGGGTGGCCGCGGTGGCGGAGGCCGCCGGACGGATCGAGGTCCCGCTGCCGAGAAGCCGCTCCCACCTGAGATCGACGAGATGTTCCCGGCCCGGCCGGGACCGCTGTGCTCCTGGTGCGACTTCCGTCGGCACTGCCCCGAGGGCCAGGCCGCCACACCGGACCGCCTCCCCTGGGACGGTCTCGGCGACGGCTGACCTGGCGCCCAGGTCAGATGTGCTGCAACTGGAGCAGGCGGCTCTCCGCGGTGTTCCAGAACCGGATGAGCGCCGCCGCGGTCGTCTCGGGGGCCTCGACGGCGGGAGAATGGACCGCGCCCGGGACGACCACGCACTCGGCGTCGAGCCGGTGAGCCATCTCCGCCTGCAGGAGCGGCGACCAGCCGTCGTCGTGTTCGCCGTACAGGACCAGGACGTCCAGGTCGTGCCGGGCCAGCTCGGCGACGCGGTCGACCGCGTTCAGCACCTCCTCGGCCATCACACGGAGGCCGACGGGGTGATTGGCGAGCAGCCGCTTGCGCAGGAACGCCACGATCTCGTCGGGAACCCCCGCCCGGAGCGCCTCCGGCTCGAGCCGGTTGGCCCAGATGTAGTCGATGCCGTGCTCGGGCAGCTCGGCCAGCATCACCCGGCCGACTCGCTCCCGGGAACCGATGATGGCCGCCGGGCCCGAGCTCATCAGCGTGAGTGAGGCCGGTCGCGCCGTGCCGTCCAGAACGGCCTCCCGGGTCACCAGGCCGCCGAACGAGTGCCCGAGTAGGTGGACGGGCTCCCCCTGGCCGACCGTCTCGGCGATCGCGCCGATGTCGGCACCGAGGGCCGCGCAGGTGTACGCCCGCGGATCGTCGGGCCCCTGGGTTTCGTACTGCCCGCGCATGTCGATCGCGATGACCCTGCGACCCGCCTGGGCGAGTGTCTGCAGGACCGCGATGAAGTCCTCCTTGCTCCCGGTGAATCCCGGAACGAGTAAGGCGGGCCAGCGTTCGGCGACACCGCTGACGGGCCGGGCCTCCAGGGCGGCGAACGTGCCGACCGGAGTCTCGATCTGCCGTGTGCTGACGCCAGGGGGGAGAGCCAGGAATCGCGGCGTGCTCACGAAACCTCCTTCCCGTCAGGGACCCCTTCGACCGACGGGTCGGTGACCCGCGTCCTGGACCGTCTGCTGCAGACTCGCGCACTCACGTGGCATCACGATACCCAGAGAAGGTTGTACAGGCACCAGTGAAATCGCTGCGCCGGTTACGATCCGGCGCCCGCCATCCCGCACCCGCCTCCGTGGCCGACCACCTCGCAGCGGCCGGCCACGGTGCCGGTTGTTCGATGTGCCGGTTACCTCGTGCGGCGAGGCTGGGACCGGTTCGAACGCCGCCGTTGTTGCTGGTGCTGGATGCGCTCGGCCGCCGCTGAGGGCGCGAGATCGTCGTCATCGGTCGCCAGGTCGGGAGACTTGAACACCACGACGAACGGGCTCGGCGGGATGATCCGCTCCGGCTCGGGCCGCCGGGCCGGCAGCGGTTCGGCGATCGCGTCGTCGTCCGCCTCGATGTCGTCCGCCTCGATGTCGTCCGCCTCGATGTCGTCGGCCGCGTCCTCGTAGGTCGTGGCGACGGTCGGCGGAGCGTCCGACTCGGAGACGGCCGGCCCGATCTCGGCCAGCGCGTCGCTGAGCGCGGCCCCGTTGGCGCCCCTGCGGCTTCGCCTGCCCGCCGCCGGCTCCGCCGTCGCCCTGTCGTCCGAGTCGGAGGCCTCCGCGGTCGGCGCGGCCTGCTGCTCGACGGGATCGGCTGCCGTGTCCGCATCCTGCAGGCGGCCGCCGCGGGTGCGGCGGCGCTCCCGGGTGCGAGCGGGACGCTCACGGCGCTCCTCCCGTTCCGAGCGACCGCGCCGGTCCGCTCTGTCCCGGGAACGCGTACGGCCCGTCTCGCCGAGATCCTCGATCTCCTCGGCCTCCAGCCCGGCCCGGGATCGGCTGGCCCTGGGCAGAACGCCCTTGGTCCCCTCCGGGATGTCGAGATCGGTGTAGAGGTGGGGAGAACTGGAGTAGGTCTCCACCGGCTCCGCGAAGCTCAGCCCGAGCGCGTTGTTGATGACCTTCCAGCGGGTGAGCTCGGTCCATTCGATGAAGGTGACGGCCACGCCGGTGCGTCCCGCGCGGCCGGTACGGCCGATGCGGTGGACGTAGGTCTTGTCATCCTGGGGGCAGTCGTAGTTGACCACGTGGGTCACGTCGTCGATGTCGATGCCCCGTGCGGCGACGTCGGTCGCGACCAGTACGTTGATCTTGCCGTTGCGGAACGCGCGCAGCGCCTGCTCTCGCTGCCCCTGTCCGAGGTCGCCATGAACGGCCGCCACCGCGAACCCCTTGCCGCGCAACTGCTCGGAGACCATGTCGCAGGCCCGCTTCGTCTCGCAGAACACCATCGTCAGCCCGTTACCGGTGCTCTGGAGCAGCCGGGCGAGGATCTCGATCTTGTCCATACGGTGGGTGCGATAGACGAACTGCGTCGTCAACGTGGTGGGCTCGGCCTCGGCCGTGACGTTCTCCGCGCGCACGTTGGTGGGGCGGGTGAGGTAACGGCGTGACAGCGCGACGATCTCGCCGGGCATGGTGGCCGAGAACAGCATCGTCTGCCGCTTCTCGGGGACGATCTTGATGATGCGCTCGATGTCGGGGAGGAAGCCGAGGTCGAGCATCCGGTCGGCCTCGTCGAGGACGAGCATGGTCACCTGACCGAGGTCGAGGTGCTTCTGCTTGATCAGGTCGAGCAGCCGCCCAGGGGTGCCCACGATGACGTCGACGCCGCTCTTGAGCGCCTCGATCTGCGGCTCGTACGCCCGCCCGCCGTACACGGTGAGGATCCGCGAGCCGAGCTTGCCGGAGGCGAGGACGAGGTCCTCGGTCACCTGGAGGGCGAGCTCCCGGGTCGGCACCAGGACCAGGCCGCGAGGCTTCTTGCGGTTCTTCCTGGGCTTGCCGACCAACTGAAGCATGGGGACGCCGAAGGCATAGGTCTTGCCTGTGCCGGTTCGCGCCTGGCCGATGACGTCCTGACCGGCGAGTGCCAGCGGGAGCGCCATCTCCTGAATCGGGAATGGTGAAGTGATGCCCTCGGTCTCGAGCGCATCGGCGATCTCCGGGATGACTCCCAGGTCTCGGAACGTCGTTGTCAGCGTCGGCCTACCTAAATCGGTGCGAAGGCGACCCTCCGGGACATCCGGCCGGCAGATCGATCCCGGTCCGGGCCCTCACGGACGGTCACGCCCTCGTTGTCATCAGCGACCGCGACATCCAGCTTTCTGGGGACTCCAGAACACGGGCCTCAGACCGAGCTGTGTTCCCGAATCCGAGCCACACTCCAGATCGACACGCGCCCAGGGATGGACACAATGCGGTCGCACTTCCACGCGTCAGTGTACTCGATACCACAACCCCGAACCGATTTCCGTGCTTCCCGCCAGAAGTGCCCCCGGTGTCGCGGAGCCCGGGAGTCTCATGCCCTGGATCGGAACGGCTCGGCCGTACCCTGGCACCTATGACTGATTCCGCTCCCGCTCTCGGCGTCGTGGACCTTCTGGGTGTGCTGGCCTACGCCGAGCTCACCGCGTTCCTGCGCATGGCGGAGGACGCCGCGCTGCTGGCACCCAGTCTCAACGACAGGGCGGAGCTCGGCGACCTGGCGGCGATGGAGTACGGCCACTTCCGGATGCTCCGAGACCGACTGGCATCGCTCGGCGCTGATCCCGAGGAGTCGATGGCCCCGTTCGTCGACGCCATCGACGCATGGCATGCCCAGACGAAGCCGCGGGACTGGCACGAGGCGCTGGTGAAGGCATACGTCGGCACGGGTGTCGCGGGGGACTTCTACCGGGAGATCGCGAGGCGGGCGGAACCGGCGATTCGGGGCCTGGTCGACGAGGTGCTGGCAGACGAGGGCCGCTCGGAGTTCGCGGTCGAGCGGGTGCGTACGGCGATCGAGGCGGATCCCCGGCTGAGCGGACGTCTGGCGCTGTGGGCCCGCCGGATGGTGGGGGAGGCGCTGAGCCAGGGACAGCGGTTGGCGGCCGCCCGCCCTGAGCTCGCCGCGATGCTTGTCGGCGACGAGGGAGGCGAGGACCTGGCGGAGATCGGGCGGTTGTTCGCGCGGCTGACCGAGGAGCACGGCAAGCGGATGGCGGCCATCGGCCTCACCCCTGGGCCCTGAATTTCGGGTTTTTCCGTTTCCGGGGCGGTCCATCTCCTCATCGAGCGCCATGATGGCGCCGAACGGTTGTACCGTGCGAGTCATGAGGGCCTCGCGCCGCTACGGCAGTTCCTTGACAAGATGTGGGCCGAATCTCTGGACTTCGCGCGCTGTGCTGCGGAGAGGAAGCTTGGGGTGCCCGACCATCGGCCGTGGCCGGGACGACCCCCATCTGCCGGACCCGGTACGCCGCCCGCGCGGCTGCCGCTACCGGGATCGTCCGCAGTGCTCCGGCCCTTCAGCCCGGGGATGAAGCGGACACGACCTGGGACACGATCGGTTCGGACAGCACACCGGGGAGCCGTACCGGGAGGGGCCGTGATCTTCGCGCCCTCCCGCTCCCGCTCCCCGGATCCCGCTGGTCGAACGCGTCGAACGCGTCAGAGCGTGCCGCCGAAGCCGACGGCGCGTCGCTCGTCCTCGCCGATCTCGACGAATCCGAGTGAGGCCACGGGGACGACGACGCGGCGGCCCGTGGTGTCGGTGAGCGAGAAGATGCCCTTGTCGGAGGCGAGCGCCTTGCGGAGCTCCTCCTCGATCTGCTCGGCCGACAGGTCGGTCTCCACCACGAGTTCGCGGTGCACCGACTGAACGCCGATCTTGATTTCCATGGGGCTCCCCTTTCGCGCGGGCTCGTCCCTACCCATCGTCGTCTCCGGGGGCCGTGGCGAGCTCTGTGATCGCGTCAAGCGAACAGAAATCCTTCTCAACCGGGTACGGCCAGCCGGTACGGCCGGCCAGTACGGGCAGCCGGGTACGGGCAGCCGGGTACGGTCAGCCGGTCCGGGGGAAGCCGCTGATGCCGCGCCAGGCGAGCCGCGCCATGAGCTGGGTGGCCGCCTCCTTGGGGATCGAGCCCTGGCTGCCGAGCCAGTAACGCGCGCTGACCTCGGCCATGCCGACGAGACCGACGCCCAGCAGGTGGGCCTCGTCGCTGGAGCAGCCCGTGTCCTCCTGGATCACCTGGCTGATCGCCTCGGCGCTCTCGCGCAGCGAGCGCTCCATCCGCTGCCGTACAGGTGCGACGTTGCGCAGGTCGGATTCGAAGACCAGCCGGAACGCCTCGCCCTGACTCGACACGAAGTCGAAGAACGCACCGATCGCCGCTTGCACCCGCTGCTTGTTGTCCGTCGTGGAGGCCAGCGCCTCACGGCAGCGGGTGACCATGTCGTCGACATGCACGTCCAGCAGAGCCAGATAGAGCTCCAGCTTGCCCGGGAAGTGCTGGTACAACACCGGCTTGCTGACCCCGGCCCGCTCGGCGATCTCGTCCATGGCGGCCGCGTGGTAGCCGTTCTCCACGAACACTTCCTGCGCCGCGCTCAACAACTGGAGTCGGCGGGCCATCCGGGGCAGCCGGGTGCCCCGGGGCTTGGCGTCCGGGGTAGCGGTCACGGCAGTCTCCTAGTGAGGATGAGCATCGGGGGCTCGCCGGCCCCGGGGCCACATCCTACGCGCCGGTAAAGCGGCTCAGCGATAATCCTCGTCCTCGCCGAGGTCAACCGTACGCTCCTGCTCGGCCACGTCGGCCGGGTCGGCTTCGAACGGGACCCGATGGGGCCATCGGGGGTCCTCGGAGACTTTCACGAACTGGTACTGCTCGACGGCGTCCGCCTCCGGCGCCTCGGTCGAGATCTCCTCGACGATCTCCTCGAGGGGGTCCATTTCGGACATGTGTCCGCCTCCCGTTCCGAAGGGTCCCTTCTGCGGGATCCTCTGTGAAAGCACAGTTGTGAAAGCACAGTGCGACAGGTCCACCCTACGGCCCGGGTGCCCACGGAAGCGCGAGCTAAGCGTGCGCGTGGGCGAACAGGTCGCCGTGTTTCGCCACCCGATCGAGCACGTCGGGAGCGGTGAACACGAGGTCCTCCGGACTTTCGCATTCCTCGATCTCCTGCCAGGTCAGCGGAGTGGAGACGGTGGGGAGGCGGTCGGCGCGCATGGAGTAGGGCGCCACGGTGGTTTTCGCCGGGTTGTTCTGACTCCAGTCGATGAAGACCTTGCCCGGCCTGGCCTTCTTCGCCATCACGCTCGTGATTCCCAGGTCGCGGGACTCCAACTCCCGGGCCAGCGCCTTGGCGTAGTCGGATGTGCCGGCACCACGGTCCCACGGCACGTAGAGCTGCATGCCCTTCTTGCCACTGGTCTTGGGGAAGCTCTCCAGGCCGTCGTCGTACAGCGCCTCCCTCAGCAGCATGGCGACCCGGCAGCACTCGACGATCGTGGCGGGCGCGCCGGGGTCGAGGTCGAAGACGAGGGTGTCGGGCGGCAGCGCGCCGCCGTCCGCTGCGACCCGCCACATCGGGACGTGGACTTCCAGGGCCGCCAGGTTGGCGTAGTAGACCAGGGTCGCCAGATCGCCGATGACGGCGAATTCGATCTTCTCTCGGTTCTTGCCGCTGCCCGGCGCCGGCAGGGTCACGGTACGGACCCAGTCCGGCGTGTGCGCCGGCACGTTCTTCTCGAAGAAGAACTGGCCCTCGACGCCGTCGGGGAAACGCTTGACCGTGAGCGGGCGGTCCGAGATGTGCGGGATCATGTTCGCGGCGATCTTCGTGTAGTAGTCGATGACCTCGGCCTTCGTGAAGGCGGTGTCGGGATAGAGGACCTTGTCGAGATTGGTCAGCACCAGCTCCCGGTCGTCGACCCGCACCAGCACCTTCCGTTTCATCGCCTCATCGCCTCATCGCCTCGAAGCACCTCCGCCGGGGGCCTTCGGGGCATAGGACCGCCCGGGTACGGCACCCCCCTTTGTGGGTACCTGCCCATCTGGTGAGTCTGTTGAATCACGTATGGCGGTATTCGAACTCAGAGACGAGAATGTGGCTATGCGCAGCATCTGGAAGGGCGCCATCTCGTTCGGGTTGGTCACCATCCCCGTGAGGCTGTATTCGGCGACCGAGCAGAAGGACGTCACGTTCCACCAGGTGCACCAGGCGGACGGCGGGCGGATCAAGTACAAGCGGGTCTGCTCCCTGGATGGTGAAGAGGTTCCGTACTCGGACATCGCCAAGGGATACGAACTCGCCACCGGCGAGGTCGTCATGCTGACCGAGGACGACTTCGCCGAATTGCCGTTGACCACGTCCCGCCGGATCGACGTGCTGCAGTTCACCCCCGCCGAGCAGATCGACCCGATCTACTTCGCCAAGTCGTACTATCTCGAGCCGGAGGCCCAGGGGGCCAAGCCGTACGTGCTGCTGAGAGACGCGCTGGAGCGCTCCGGGCAGGTCGCGGTGGTGAAGGTGGCGTTGCGGCAGCGCGAGTCGCTGGCGACCCTGCGCGTACGCGACGGGGTCTTCGTCCTGGAGACGATGCTCTGGCCGGACGAGGTGCGCACGGCGGACTTCGCGTTTCTCGAGGAGGACGTGGAGGTCCGGCCCCAGGAGCTGAAGATGGCCGAGTCCCTGATCGAGACGATGGTCGCCGACTTCGACCCCGCCGAGCACCGGGACGCCTACCGCGAGGCGCTGCAGGAGGTCATCGAGGCGAAGGCGGCGGGCAAGGAGATCGTCGCTCCGGAGGCGCCCGCCGAGGGACGCCCGGCCGTCGACCTCATGGCCGCGCTGCGAGCCAGCGTCGAGGCCGCCAAGAAAGAACGCGAGGGTACGGCGGCCGCGAAGCGGAAGGCACCCTCCAAGAAGACCCCTGAGAAGGCCCGTGGCAAGGCCCCGGAGAGAGCCGCGGAGAAGGCCCCGGAGAGAGCCTCAGGGAAGTCCTCGGACAAGGCGGCTGCCAAGGTCGCGGGAGAAGAGAAGAAGCAGGAGAAGCGGAGGACGCGCCGCACGGCCTGACCGCGGTCGGCCGCCCCCGTTCTCCTCTGGCCCCGGTTCTCCACGCTCGCTTGGCTCCTTCCGCTGCTCGGAACCGCTCTGCTTCCGTGGTCTGGAGGGGCTTGGAACTGCTGAGGCTCCGGCGGCCGATGGCGCACCGGAGCCCGTTCACAGCGATTTCGACGATCTCGGTTTTCGACGATCCCGGTCGGTCCGGGACTGAGGGGCGGAATCCCGCGCCTCAGCCCGGACTACGGAGATCACCCCCCATACCGAGGATCAGTCGAAGTCATCGTCGCCGTCGAAGTCCACGACCGCGTCGGGACCGGCGAAGATGACGGCGTGCCGGTCGGTCTTCTGGAACCGGTGCCGGTCGATATGGGTGGGCCGCCAGTAGTTGAGGTTGGCGTTCTGGTTGCGGAGCTTGTTCTTGTTGCAGTTACGGCCGCGGCAGCCGTGGCCCCAGCCCCATCCCCCCCAGCCGTGGTAGGTGCTGACGCTGGCGGGTGTGGTGGCTGCGGCGGCGGTGGTCGCGGTGGTGGCGGCGAGGGTGAGGGTCCCGCCGGCCAGTGCCGTACTGATCGCCAAGCTCGTAACGACGTTTCGGAATTTGGGCATTGCGTTCCTCCTTGCAAGGATGGATCGCCCTGTTGGCGGCACTTCCACCGTTAGGGGAAATGTACGACGATGGGCTTTTTGTCCCTATCGTCCCGCGATGTCTAAATTGCCGAAGCGCCCGAGTGGCAAACCCGACCGGGTCATGTTTGAGGGGTTGTTGCACCTTCGTGACCACCCATAAAACGGTCATTACCCGCCCGTCATGTGCGGCCCGATCTCCTGGCTCTTCCCAGGGCGGCAGGCAGGTTTTTTGATGCGGTTTTCTTGGGCGCCTGTACGTTTCGAAATCCCCCGGTGAGGCAACGCGCGCGGCAACACGTGCGGCAACGCGCACGCGGCGGCTGTACCGGCCGTACGGCAAAGGCCGGATCAGGCGGGGAGGGGCCCTGGGGAACCGGGACGGGAACGTGTGCTCTGGGTGCGGCCCCGATGGTCGGCGGGCGGGGGTGGGGAGGTGGGGCGGGGATCCTGGGGGCGCTACCGGAGTGGGGGCGAGTCGGCCTGATCGGGGTGAACGGGCAGGGGCCCCGGCGAACCGTGTTCGCCGGGGCCCTGTTGTTCCTGAAGCGCGGACTCTATGTCCACGATGCGGACGAGGTCTCGAGGAGACCTGGGTCGTGTTTCAGATGGTGGATGACGAACCACTCAAGGGGCTTCGCCGGTTCCCATCTCTGTCGGCGCGATCAAGGACGAGCGACTCCGTCGGAGTCGGCGGGCTCAGTTCCCGTTGCGCTGCCTGAGCCGCTGCAGGGCGGTCTGCCGGTTGAAACTGTCGTTGACGTTGATGCTGTTGTCGTTGTTGCGGTTGCCGCCGTCGGCGAACAGCGCCCTCACGAACTCCCTGCGCAGCCTGTCCCTGGCGAAGCGGCCATCGACGAACCTCCCTTCGGCGAACCTCCCGGCGACACCGTCGTCCACGAACGCGCCGTCGGCGAAGCCGTCACCGCCGAAGTAGCCCTGGACGACGGCGGCGTTGGCGGCCGTGGCGCTCGTGATGGCACCCAGGGCCACGGCCCCACCGGCGAGGGTGGTGCCGACCGCCAGGCCCGCGATGATGTCACGGAATGTGGGCATCGTGTTTCCTCCTTGAAGGATCAATTGCCCCGATTTTTTGACATTTCCCAGAAATTAGGAAATGTGAAGTGATGGTCATATGTGCGACCATCTCCTGCGCTATTTAGATTTCCTGTCCTGCTGAGTGATAAACGAGCATCTAAGCCATTTAGAGACTTATTGCCCCGCTATAGATCGTTTAGAGGACATATGTGTAGAATGTCCGTTTCTTTCGAATGGATGGAGGATCCGCCCGCGGTTCCTGGTTCTGGCAACCGGGTGCGAGTGGACCCGCCGGAGTCAGCGGGCTCAGTTCCCGTTGCGCTGCCTGAGCCGCTGCGGGGCGATCTGCCGGTTGAAGCTGTTGTTGACATTGACGCTGTTGTCGTTGTTGCGGTCCGCCCCCAGCAGCCTGTTGAAGCCGGCCAATCCGAGGCCGGGAGCGAAAGCCCCGTCGAGGCCGAAGAGGCCGAGGCCGTCGTCGAAGGCCCCCTGGACGACGGCGGCGTTGGCCGCGGTGGTGGTCGTGATGGCACCCAGGGCCACGGCCCCGCCGGCGAGGGTGGTGCCGACCGCCAGGCCCGCGATGATGTCACGGAAAGCAGGCATGTGTTTTCCTCCTCGAACGATTGGTTGCTCTGGATTTCGATGTTTGGTCTGAAGAGCGATTTATCCGTTCGCCGTTCCGCATATGGGAGTGCGTCCGGCGGGCGCACGGCAGCACCGCTGGAGTCGGAGCCGGTCCTACTCGTTGCGCTGGTTGAGCCGCTGCGGGGCGATCCGCTGGTTGAAGCTGTCGACGATGTTGACGGCGTTGCCGTTCGTGCGCGCGACGGGCACCACCGGTGCCAGACCGACGTTGCTCGCCGTGTTCGCGTTGAGGTTCCTCAAGAGGATGAGGTCCTCGAGGGCGCGGAGATCGCGGTAGTGCCCGTCGCCCTCGGCGAGGGCGAGGGCGAGTCCGTCGCCACCCGCCAACTGTTGCGGGACGACGGTGGCATTGGCCGCGGTGGTGGTCGTGATGGCGCCCAGGGCGACGATCCCGCCGGCGAGGGCGGTGCCGATCGTCAGACCCGTGATGACTTCACGGAATGTGGGCATGGTCTTTCCCCCTTGAAGGATCAATTGCCCGGCCTTCGACATTTCCCATAAGACGGGAAACATGGATCGATGGTCTGTCGTATGGCCTTATCATGCGACATATTGATTGCCTGCCCGGCGAGGGGATAAACGGCTATCTAGACCATTTGGTAACTTATTGCTCCAATATAGATCATTTAGGGGATATATGTCCCGAATGACCGAATTGTACGAATCGCTCCCCAGGCGTCCCGGGATTTCGAGAATACGGTCGAGGCTATCGGCCAAGGTGCGGATGAAGGGCCATCCCAGACCCTTTCGGGCACAGCAGAAGGGCTCCGGCGGATGTTTCCGCCGGAGCCCTTTCTTCTGTGCGGCGCGGCACCGAAGCCCAGCCCGTACCGTAGGCGTCTGTCAGGTCGCCGTAAGCCGCTGATCGGAAATCTCCTGCACTCTCGCCGGCGTAATAAATGCGGCCGGCATCTCGCGCTGACCGTGTCCTCCGGAGCCCTCCGCACGGGTTGATCTCGCGGTCGGTCCCGGAAGCCCATAAGACATCGGATCGGGTGGCCTCAGAAGCCGTAGTTGTTGTAGTTGTTGTTGTTGCGCCACCAGTTGTTGTTGTTCATCATGTTGTTGTTGTTCCACCACATGTTGTTCCGCCAGTTGCTGTTGCGGTTCGTCCGGTCCTGGAAGCCGATGGCGACACCCTTGGCGACGATGCCGAAGTTGGAGTTGTCGTCGTACCGGTCGTTCCACATGTTGTTGTTCCAGAAGTTGTTGTTGTTCCACCAGTTGTTGTTGTTGGTGTACATGTTGTTGTTGCAGGCGTTGATATAGCCGCCGCCGTAACCGCAACCGCCGTTGCCGCCGCCCATGCCGCCGCCGTTGCCGCCGCCGCCCCAGCCGCCGCCGCCCCAGCACATCGGCATGTATGTGGTGCCGCCGAACATGCCCGGGCCGCCCATGCCGCCGCCCATACCGCCGCCGCCGCCGCCGTTGCCGCCGCCCATGTTGCCGCCCCAGCCGCCCGTCATAACGGCGCCGCCGCAGCCGCCGAAGTTGCCGATGCCGCCATTGGCCGGGATCACGGTGGCGCTGGCGGCGGTGGCACCCAGGGCGAGGGCACCGCCTGTGATCGCTGTGCTCATGGCCAGCCCAGCGAGGATTTTCTTGAGAGCGGGCATTGCGTGTCCTCCTTGACAGGATTCGATTGCCCTTGATGTACGAGACATCTCTTCACATGTGAAGAGGAGAAATGTCCAAGTGGCCCCGGATGGGGCCATTTTCTACACTATCGTGATTACCTTCCCCGGCGAGCGATAAACGGGCATCTAACTCATTTAGCAACTTATTGCTCCAATATAGATCAATTAGATAATAAATGAGCAGAATGTCCATATTGTCCAAATCGCACCCGTGGGTTCGGAGCGGTCGCGACCGGACTCGGCTGAGGCGCCCAGGGCGGGGAGCCGTGGAAGTGGCGGTCGTGTTTTGAAGACCATGAGCAAGGGCTCCAGCGGAATGATCCGCCGGAGCCCTTTCCTCTACGCGGTGCGGTAACGAACGCCCGCGTCGATATCGAAGGCGTCTATCAGGACGCCGTGCGCCGATGTTCGGGTTTCTCCTGCGCTCTCGCCGGCGCGATCCGGCCGGCCGGCACCTCGTTCTGAGCCGCGGGCGTATTCGAGTTCGCCCCGTGCGATCTCAGGCCCCGAGGTCGATGCCGGAAGGCCGTCAGCCATGAGATCGACCGGCCCCGTCAATCGTCAGCGGTTGGGGAACTGGTTGTAGTGGTTGTTGTTGTTCCACCAGTTGTTGTTGTGGTTCATGTTGTTGTTGGTGTGCCACATGTTGTTGTTCCAGTTGTTGTCCCGGTTCGTCCGGTCCTGGAAGCCGATGGCGACGTCCTTGGCCGCGATGCCGAAGCCAGAGTTGTCGTTGAACCGGTCGTTCATCATGTTCTGGTTCCAGAAGTTGTTGTTGTTCCACCAGTTGTTGTTGTTGTTGAAGTTGTTCTGGTTGTTGTTCCAGAACGGGGTGTTGTTGCCGTTGTTGTTGTTGCCGTTGAAGAGCAACGGCGTGACGAAGGCACCACCGCCCAGGCCGCCGAGACCGGTGCCGAGACCGGTGCCGAGGCCACCGCCGAGACCGCCACCCGCCGGAATCACGGCGGCGCCTGCGGCGGTGACACCCAGGGCGAGGGCGCCGCCCGTGATTGCGGTGCTCATGGCCAGCCCAGCGAGGATCTTCTTGAGAACGGGCATTGCGTGTCCTCCTTGACAGGATTCGATTGCCCCCTGATTCGCAGAACATTTCCCGCCATAATGGAGAAATGTCCTCATGGCCCCCGATTGGACCATCTTCCTGCGCCTTCTTGATTTCCCGGGGCGTGATGTCGCAAACGAGGATCAGGTGCCTTTAGTCTGGTGTTATCAGTTTATAGACCGGCTTAGACTAATAATGCCTACTTTGTGGCGAGATGTCCGATTCTGTGAATGGGTCCTCCGCCTGTCCTCACCGGCACGCGATCGAGCGGGGCCGCCATAGGCCGCCCCGAGGCTGCTCATACGCCGCTCAGCGGCCGCCCAGAGACCGTCCTGTCAATCGGAGACGCCGGCGGGTGGCCGCGCAGGCCGACACGTGCCTTCCGGCGGCGTACAAGAGCCTGGGGCGTACACGACCGCCAAAGGCGGCAAGCGGTGGGTCGCGGACCCTCGCGGCGGGCGAAGGCGCACCGGGGGACGTGGCGGGTGCGGCAAGGAGGCGTGGAAAAGCGGCGGGAAACCGGGGAGGAGCCGGCGCGGCAAGGAAGAACGCAGAGGGGAGGGGGAACGGGAGGAGGGCGGAAGAGGAAATGACAGCGCCACGCGTGCCCATCCCCTCGGATGGGCACGCGTGGCGGAACAGAATCTATGGGCGATGCCGTGCCGCCGATTCGGCGAAGCACGGTGAGTATGAGTTCCCCCGGCCGGTACCGTGATGTTCGGATGGTCGAGGTTTCAGGGAGAGCCGGCCCACGGTGGGCGGGCCGGCTCTCCGCTCATGCCGGGCATCGTGGCACTGCGGGCGTGGTTACTCCGCCTCGGGTCCCTCCAGTTCTCCCCTTGTCCGCTGCAGCACGGGGCCGCGGTTCAGGACGTTGTTCTCCCGCACGGCGGGGTCGGCCTCCACCCGCTGACCCTGCAGCGGCTCGACGTCCGCGGCCTGGTGCTGCGCCGGCAGCACTGCCGTGCCCTGGTTGCGGCGCGGGTTGTTGAAGGAGTGCATCTGCTCGTACTGGTTGTTGTACGGCACCGCGTAAGAGTTGGACCACTGCGTGTTCCAAGGCATGGCCCCGGAGTGGTTCGCCGACTTCTGGAACGGCGTGAGGACGAGCGTGAAGTCACGCATCAGGAACTGGTCCTGGTTCTCCATCTGGCGGGTGTGCTGCCACTGCTTGTTCTTGTTCTTGTTCTTGTTCTTGTTCTTGCTCTTGCCCTTCTGGCCCTGGCCCTGCTTGTTGCGGTTCCCGTTGGCGTTCCGGTTGACGTTCACCGGGTAGTAGCGCGGCTTCGGCGCGGGGGGGATGTAGCCCCCCATGACGACCCCGGCGTTGGTCGCGACGGTCGGTGCGGCATTGGCCGCCGTGCTCGTCGCGGCGCTGATCGCGATTACCGCGCCCGTCATCGCCGTGCTGACGGCGAGAATGCCGCCGACGTTCCTCAACGTGGACATGAGACTTTTCCTCCTGATAAATGATTTCCATCCCGGTGATCGGCCGATTCCAAGTCCGCGAATTGGGGAGCGGCCCGAATCTGTCGGGACGTGCCCGCGGCGTGTGCCACAGCCGCGGATATGGCTGAATTCACTGATCGTCACAGGGCGTCGTGGGTGGCTGTCCGCCGGCCGGATGACGGTCCGGCCGCTGATGGACTTCGAAGAGCGCCCATGCTCACTGTGTGAGCGCATACGCGGAAGACATCGCTCCGCAGGAGGCATGGGCGCTTTCGAGGAGCGCGGGCGTCGGCCGCCGGCACCGGCTACGAACCACGGCCGGTACGGGCACCGGGGCGGCGCGAAGGCGCGGTCGCCCTTTCGCCGAGCCCGCGGGGACGGTCACCCAGCGGCCCGGTTACCCGGCCGCGGCGCCGTCGCCGTTGTTGTTGTTCTGCTCCGGCCCTTCGAGCTCGCCGTTCACGCGCTGCCTCATGGGTTGCGGAGCCACGTTGTTCGTCCGGACGCGCGGGTCGGCCTCCGCCCGCTGGCCCTGCAGCGGTGCGACGTCGGAGGCCTGCCGCTGCGACGGCAGGACTCCCGTGGTCTGCCTCTCGCGCGGGAGGTTCTGCTGGTTCGCGGTGCCCAGCTGGTGGTTCCACGGGAGGGCGTACGACTGGCCGTACTGCCAGTTGTACGGCAGGGCACGCGAGTCGCTGTCGGTCTTCTGGAACGGTGTCAGGACGAGGGTGAAGTCGCGCAGCAGGAACTGGTGCTGACCCTGCATCTGGCGCTCGTGCTGCCACTGCTTGGTCTTGTTCTTGTTCTTGTTCTTGTTGTGGTTCTTGCCCTTCTGGCCTTGGCGCTGCTTGTTGCGGTTGCGGTTCCAGTTGTCGTTCCAGTTGCCGTACGGGCCGGGGCCGCCGACAAAGCCGCCCATCACGGTGGCTGCGTCGGCGGACGCGGTGGTCACGGCGGCACCCAGGGCGACGGCGCCGCTGGTCAGCGCGGCGCTGATCGCGAGGATCCCGACGAGGTTGCTCAGCTTGGGCATTTCATTTCCCCCTTGAAGGATTATTGCCCCGACACTCTGGCATTTCCCAGATGAGCTGGAAAATGTCCCTTCGAACGATCCTTGCGGATCATCTCTGCATTGTCTTGATTTCCTCGCCACCCAAGGGACAAACGGCGATCGGCCGCTTTTGCCCTCCGCTTATCGCTTTATTGACGACGTTGGGCTGCTACCGCTCATTTCGCTCGGAAATGTCATTTATGTCGGATTTAGAATGTCCCAATATGGGCGTTATAAGTCTTCTGTCGGGCCGAGTGGACGCTGGCGGCGGTGCCCCGTACGACCTAGTGTCGAAGTGGAACGAATGGCACGAAGGAGGACGTATGGGAGCCGAGCCGATTCCGCACTGGCCCGGCGGGCTGATCGACACCGGGGACCTGCGGATCCACGTGAGAACGACGCCGGAAGGTCCGGAGGAGACGGCGGTCTTCGTACACGGCCTGGCCGGTTCGGCCACCAACTGGACCGACCTCATGGGGGAGCTGTCCGGCGAGGTGCGGGGCGTGGCGATCGATCTGCCCGGGGCCGGCCACTCGCCCGCGCCGCCCGATGGCGACTACTCGGTCGACGGCCATGTCCGCGTGGTCGCGCGGCTCGTCGAACGTCTCGGTGCTCCGGTCCACCTCTTCGGCAACTCGATGGGCGGAGCCGTCTCCGTACGCCTCGCGGCGACCCGGCCGGACCTGGTCAGATCTCTGACGCTGGTCTCGCCGGCGCTCCCCGACCTGCTGCTCCGGTACGGCCCGGCCCGCATCGCGATGTCGGCCGCGCCCAGGGTCGGGGAGCTGGCCCTCCGCTGGCTCAGCGCGCTGCCGCCCGAGCGGCGCGTCCGGGCCTCTCTGGGTATGTGCTACGCCGATCTGTCGATGGTGCACCCGGAGCGGTTCCGCGACGCGGTGGAGGAGTTGCGCCGGCGCGACGACCTCCCCTATTCCGGTGCGGCGGTCGTGGGGTGCGCCCGGGCGATCGTCAGGGAGTATCTTCGCTTCGGGCCGGACAACCTGTGGTCTCAGGCCGCCCGGATCACCGCGCCCACCCTGCTCATCTACGGCCTGCGCGACCGGCTGGTGCACTCTCGCATGGCGTACCGGGCGGCCAGGACCTTCCCCGATGCCCGGCTCGTCCTGCTGCCGAGCGCCGGCCACGTGGCACAGATGGAGTTTCCTGAGGTCGTGGCGAGGGAGGTGCGTCGCCTTCTCGACCAGACCCGGGTGTCCATCCATCGGACACCGTGATTGGGGAATGCGGGGGTACCCCGGTTAAGTTGTGAGAAGAGCTTGTGAGGCGCCCATGGATCCGAGCACGACCATCGGCACGAAAACGGGAGTGGAACTGTGTCGTTGCCACCGCTGGTAGAGCCGGCAGCCGAGCTGACCGTCGAAGAGGTGCGCCGCTACTCGCGCCACCTGATCATCCCCGATGTGGGCATGGCAGGCCAGAAGCGGCTGAAGAACGCCAAGGTGCTGTGTGTGGGCGCGGGCGGCCTCGGCGCTCCCGCGCTGTTGTACCTCGCGGCCGCCGGGGTCGGGACGCTCGGCATCGTCGACTTCGACGTCGTGGACGAGTCCAACCTGCAGCGGCAGGTCATCCACGGTCAGTCGGACATCGGCCGGCTCAAGGCCGAGTCGGCCGCCGCCACCGTCCGCGAGGTCAATCCGCTGGTCAACGTCGTGATCCACAACGTGGCGCTCACGACCGACAACGTGATGGACATCTTCTCCGGCTACGACCTGATCGTGGACGGGACCGACAACTTCGCCACCCGGTACATGGTCAACGACGCGGCCGTGCTGCTGGGCAAGCCGTACGTCTGGGGATCCATCTACCGCTTCGACGGCCAGGCCAGCGTGTTCTGGGCCGAGAACGGCCCCTGCTACCGGTGCCTCTACCCCGAGCCCCCGCCGCCCGGCATGGTGCCGAGCTGCGCCGAGGGCGGCGTCCTCGGCGTGCTGTGCGCCGCCATCGGGTCCATCCAGGTCAACGAGGCCATCAAGGTCATCACCGGCATCGGCGAACCGCTGGTGGGCCGCCTCATGATCTACGACGCGCTGGAGATGAAGTACCGGGACGTCCGGGTGCGCAAGGACCCCGAGTGCCCGCTGTGCGGCAAGAACCCGACCATCACCGAGCTCATCGACTACGAGGCGTTCTGCGGCACGCTCTCAGAGGAGGCGCAGCAGGCCGCCGCCGAGTCGACGATCACCGCGGCCGAGCTCAAGGCGATGCTCGACGGGGGCGAAGACATCCAGCTGATCGACGTCCGCGAGCCGAACGAGTACGAGATCGTCAACATCCCGGGCGCCGTGCTGATCCCCAAGGGCGAGTTCCTGAACGGCTCGGCCCTGGAAGGCCTGCCCCAGGACAAGAAGATCGTCCTGCACTGCAAGTCGGGTGCCCGGTCGGCGGAGGTCCTCGCGGTCCTCAAGAACGCCGGCTTCTCCGACGCCGTCCACGTCGGCGGCGGCGTGCTCAGCTGGATCAAGACCGTCGACCCCACCCTCCCCACCTACTGACAACCATCCCGTGATCTTGCGATTGCTCGCACGGTAGGGAGGTGACCAGGGAAAACGATCCTCGTGATCTTGCCGAAACGCGCAGCTGTCCGCCGTGACCTGCGACTTCGGCTTCCGTGATCTTGCACTTGGATGGGATCGTTCGCTCTGGTCGACCGATGAGTACGGCCTTCGCTTCGGCGAAGGCCGTACTCATATGGAGTCTGTGAGGTTACGAGGTGCCCGGGGTGTCGGCGGGCGGGAGGACCGCCAGGCCGCTGGGGGAGACGATCTTCTGTAGGTTGCTCACGTAAGTCCTGAACGCCGCGCGGCCCACGTCGGTGAGGCGATACCAGGTCCTCGGCCGCTTACCGATGTGGCCCTTGCGTACATGCACATATCCGGCGGCCTCGAGTGCGCTGCCGTGTTTGGACAGGACCGAGTCGCTGACGCCGAGGGTGTCCCGTACGAAACCGAACTCGACCTCCTCGCCGGCGGCCAGCAGCGAGACGATCCGCAGCCGGACCGGCGCGTGGATGACCGGATCGAGATCCATCAGAGTCCCGCTTCGAGCTTCCTCGCCATCCGGCGGGCCACCCAACGTGAGATCAGCGGGCTGGTCGCGGCCATGAAAGCGGTGAATGCGAGGCCGCCGTAGGTCCGCCCGTACGGGACCTCCATGGCGCTGAAGAAGAACGCCGACCCGAGTGCGAGGCCGAGGCCCACGGCCAACCACGGCAGGAACACGGGGAGGAAGGCGGGCCAGGCCAGACCGTTGTCGACGGTCATCCGCCGGGTTCCGACGAACACGGCGGCCAGCGCGCCCAGTCCGGCGGCGAGCAGCGCGGCGACCACGGCCTTCACCGGGCTTCCGGCGCCCGGTTCGGTGACGAACTGGATCCCGGTCACGAACAGTCCGATCCCCGCCATGTACCACGCCGGAAACCAGCGGTGCGATCCCACCGCCCTGACCTGGGTCTCGCGGATCGTCGCGAGGTTCTGTGCCGCCTCTTCCGGGTTCATGCCGCGTTCCTCCCTCGTTTGCTTTCTACTGTGGAAAGTACTTTCTCCTTTCCGTAGCGTCAAGTACTTTCCGGGACGGTTTGCGGGGATCTCGACTCCGAGGGGCGTTAAGGTCACTGTCAGTGGGAATCGTGCCGGGGCGGGCGAACGGAGGCGTGGTGGGCGAAAGGCGGACCTGGCCGGCCCTGGCCGTCGCCTCCGCACTGACCCTCGTCTGCGCGATCGTCGCCGGCGTCGCGGCCAACACCGCCCTCGCCGAGCTCACCCGTGGCCCCAGCGCCGACGAGGTACGGCAGGCCGCGGCGGCCGAGGTGGCACGGCGCTGGGAACGCTGGCCGGTGGGCAGGATCTTCCCCGCGACCCTGACGTACAACACCGAGCAGGGCGGCGTGGAGCGGGCGCGACGGGTCGGCGTCTCCTCCCGGTACGACTGCCGGTCCGCGACGGACACGCGGCTCCACAAGGCGCTGCGGGCAGCCGGTTGCCGGGCGATCCTGCGGGCCACCTACCTGGACGCGCTGCAGGGCATAGTGATCACCATAGGCGTCGCGGCGTTCCCCGACGCCCGCTCGGCGGCCTCCGCCGAGCACGCCTTTCCGCGTGACGGCGCCCCCGTCCCCGGGCTGCGCGCCCTCGCCTTCCCCGGGACCGTGACCGACCGCTTCAGCCAGGCAGGCCGGCAGGCGGCCACGGTACGGCAGGCCGGGCCGTACGTCGTGATGACGACGGCGGGACAGGTGGACGGGCGTCCGGCCCGCGCGGTGGGCAGACAGCGGCCGACGATGTTCTCGTTCACCGACGACCTGGCCGGTCAGGTCGCATCCGCGCTCACCGCTCCGACAGCCCCCGACTGTGCCGCCGAGGAGTGGCGGTGCTGAGGTGCTGACCTCGCTGAAGACGATCGCGCGCATGGTCGCCGCGGTCCTGGCCGCCATGGTCACGGTGCTGTCACCGGCCTTTCTGTCACCGGCCTTCACGACGTCGGCATCCACCCCGCTGGGTGCGGTGGCGCGGGCCGACGACGTACGGCTGAGCCAGCGCGACGTGCTGCGGACCCTGGACGCGGCCAATGCCTGGACCATCACGAAAGGGCGCGGCGTGACCGTGGCGGTGCTCGACTCCGGTGTCGACCCCGGTCACCGCGACCTCGTCGGCTCGGTGGTCGTCGGCAGGGATTTCACCGTGGGTGCGAACCCCCGCGGCGTCGGCCCGCTGCGCCTGCACGGCACCTACATGGCGTCGCTGATCGCCGGCCACGGGCACGGGCCGGGCGGCCGCGACGGCATCATCGGCGTGGCGCCGGAGGCGAAGGTGCTGTCGGTCCGGGTGATCCTGGAGGACGAGGAGCCGGGGTTCCGCACGTTCAACTCCGACCCCCGCTTCGAGGGCGTCGTGGCCAAGGGCATCCGGTACGCCGTGGACCACGGCGCCGACGTCATCAACCTGTCTCTCTCCAAGGATCTGCCCACCGAGGCGGAACGAGCGGCCATCCGCTACGCCATCTCCAAAGGCGTCATCCTCGTGGCCGCCGCGGGCAACGACGGCGCGGGCAAGCGCACCGCGCCGTACTCCTATCCGGCGTCGATCCCGGGGGTGATCTCGGTGGCCGCCGTGACCCCCGCGATGCGCCGCGCCTCGTTCTCCAACCGGAACTCCTCGGTGCTGGTGGCGGCGCCCGGCGTGGACATCCTCGGCGCCGGTCCCGGAGACGAATACTGGGTGGGGCGCGGCACCTCCCAGGCGACCGCCCTCGTGTCGGGCGTCGCCGCGCTCATCAAGGCGCGCCACCCCCGGATGGCGCCCGCGCTGGTCGCTCAGGCGCTGACCTCCTCCCCGGCGAGGAAGGGCGCCTACAACACCGCCATCGGCTTCGGCGTCGTCAACGCCTACCGGGCGCTGAACATCGCGGAGGGGCTCTCCCGGCATCGGGTCACGGCGACGGGACGCGGCGTGCGGGATCCGAAACGTGCCGTACGCGCCGCCGCCGCCGGCCGAGCCGACCCCATCGTCGTCGTGCGGCGTGACCGGAACGCGATCGTGCTCTACAGCGGCATCGGCCTGGCGGGCCTCGGCGGCGCCGGCGTCGGCCTGACCGCGATCACCGTGCTCGTGCGGCGGACCAGAAGAGGGGACGACGGTCTACCGGGCCGTTTCGATTCGACGGCTCCGCCGTATGACGGTGATTCGACGGCTCCGCCGTATGACGGTGACTCGACGGCTCCGCCGTACGGCATCGGTTCGCCGGCTCCACGACCCGAAGCGGCGAGATCGGCGACGTCGCCTCCTTGGTCGACGGGCCCCCCGACGTAGCATCGGAGTATGCCGCCTGAGCACGACCGGCGCGCGCGGCCCGGCGACCGGCGACGCGATCTGACGTCCGGACCATCCGCCGGTCGGGCGCACGCGCGTCCCTGGCCGGGGACGAGACGGCGGGCCGCGGCGGAGCGGGCGGTCAGGCAACGGGCCGAGCTGGCCCGGGGGGTGCGGTTCCGCTCGGTCTACCTCGCGATCATGAGTGTCGTCCTGGCCGTCGCCGCGATGAACGTGCTGCTCGGCTCGATCGGCGTGATCAACGAGAGGCGCCCGCGCCCTCTCACCGAGGACGAACGGGCGAGGTACGTCGCGCAGGACGTGGCGCGCCGCTGGCACGCGTGGCCGATCGGCATGGTCTTCCCCGAAGAGTTGCCGTACACGGCACTCGGCCGGGCGCGGCAGGACGCCCGCAGGGTGGGGGTGGCACCCGAGGCGCCCTGCACGGCGGCGCTCGACTCGCAGGTCACGTCGGCCCTCGGCCGGTACGGCTGTCGCACCGTGTTGCGCGCCACCTACGTCGACCAGACGGCCACCTTCGTCGTCACGGTGGGCATAGCCGTACTACGAGACGAGGAGGCCGGGCGGCAGGCGGCCGCCGAACTCCCGGTGGACGACCGCGTCGGCGTACGGCCGGCGGCGTTCCCCGGCACGATCACCGACACCTTCGGACCGGCACAACGGCAGTGGA
The DNA here is from genome assembly GCF_042435035.1 of Sphaerimonospora cavernae. Lineage (NCBI taxonomy): Bacteria > Bacillati > Actinomycetota > Actinomycetes > Streptosporangiales > Streptosporangiaceae > Sphaerimonospora > Sphaerimonospora cavernae. Next base: position 17,093 of record NZ_JBHMQT010000058.1, on the reverse strand, counting down.
CGGGCTGGGTCGGGGCCGGCCCGTACATCGTCTTCGCGACGGCGGGGTACGCCGATGGCAGGACCCGGGAGTCGGTCCCGCCGGAGGAGTTGCCGAACAGCGAGGTGTTGCCGGTGGCCCAGTCGATCGCCGGGCGCGTCGCACGCGCCCTCGTCGAGCCCCCCGATGTGCCGCGCTGCACCCGGGGAGACTCATGCTGAGGCGGGTCGCACTGCTCGGGATCGCACTGTGGGCGGTGCCGGTGGCCGTCCTGCCTCCGCTCGCCGCCGGACCCGCCGCCGCCGAGCCGGGCGGGGACGTGCGGCGCTGGGCCTTGGACGCGGTCAACGCCCCGGCCGCCTGGCGGGTCACCAAGGGCTCGGGCGTGACCGTGGCGCTGCTGGGCGCGGATCGCCCGGATGAGGGTGTGCCGGAGTTGCGGGGCCGGGTCACACAGGGGCCCGACATGACGGGCCTCGACAGGGCGGACGGCGCGTACGGCGACGGGCCTGTCGGCCGCGACGGTACCGCGATCGCCTCCTTGATCGCCGGAAGTGGACGCGGCGGCGGGATCTCCGGTGTCGCCCCCGAGGCACGCGTCCTGGTCATCCCGGTTGTGGAGCGTGAGACCGGGCAGCCGTCCGGAGGGGGCTTCGTCGAACCCGATCCGGGGCCGGGCCTGCTCGACGACACGCCGTTCGCCCGCGGGATCCGGTTCGCCGCCAACCAGGGGGCGGCGGTCATCTTCCTCCCCGCCCCGCACTATGGCGTGTCGCGTGCGGAGCGCGAGGCCGTCTCCTACGCGCTGTCACGGGGGGTCGTGCTGGTCGCCTCCGTGGGAGACGGTGGGCGCTCGGAGTATGCCAGGCGGAACGGCACGTCGTACTGGCGCTTCCCGGCCGGCTATCCCGGAGTCGTGGGGGTGGCCGCCGTCGACCGGCAGGGTCGCGGGACCCCGGAAAGCAGTGACAACCTGTCGGCTCTGGTCGCCGCGCCCGGGGCCGGTGTCCCGGTGGCGGTGCCGGGGGGCGGGTCCGGCACCGCGTCCGGGACCGGGGTGGCGGGCGCGATCGTCGCCGGAACTGCTGCATTGATAAAAGCCAAATATCCCGATATGCCGCCCGAATTGGTGTCGCGGGCGCTGACCTCGACTTCTCGGCCCCACCCGCGTGCCGGTTACGATGACAAAGTGGGATTCGGCGTGGTGGACGCGGCGGCCGCCCTGACCAAAGCGGGGGAACTGCGCGGGTACGCCCGGACGGCGGGCGTGCGGGACGACGCGCATTTCGGCGGCGGCCGGCTTTCCGGGGCACCCGAGCGACCGGGCCCCGATCCCGTTAGGCTCTGGGTCTACGGCATCGCCGCGGCACTCGGGGTGGTCGGTTTCGGGGTCGCCGTCGGTGCGCTGGCCCGGCGTTGATCACATTCCTGTGTGATCACATGTTGGCCGCCATTTGGCCGCGTTTCGGACGCGTTCATCGGTGTGTTCGCGTTTTGTGTTACAGGGCGGGGTCAAGTTTCGCTAATGTCGCGCCTCATGGGGTACGAGCTGCGCGTAGAGCGTGAAGCACCGCTTGCCTACGCCGAACTCGCGAGCGCGGTTTCGGCGGAGGCCGGATTCGAGCTGCGAGGGTCGCAGGAGGCCGGCGAGGTCGTCGCGTTTCATGGCGACTCGGCACACCATGTCGCGGCATGGTCCGGGCGCCTGTCCGGCGCGCCCGGGTCGGACTGGCAGGTGGCCCAACTCGCCCGGCTCACCGCGCTGGTGGGAGCGAGGCTGGTGGGCGAGGACGGCGAGTCCTACGGCATCAGGGACGGCATCGTCGAGCAGGTGAACGGATCGTCGGCCTACGAGTTCGGCAAGCTCGAAGAGATCATCGCCGCCGGGCCGGCCGAATGGAGCGCTTGAGCGGCGGGCGCGGCGAGCCGTCGCCGTACGCGGAACGGGTGCTCGACGTGGTCGAGCGCATCCCGTCCGGCAAGGTCATGTCGTACAGCGACATCGCGGAATACCTCGGTGAGGGCGGCCCCCGGCAGGTCGGCCGCGTAATGTCCGTGTGGGGCGGCGGGGTACCGTGGTGGCGGGTCGTCCACACGGACGGCACTCCGGCGCGAGGCCTGGAGGACCGGTTCCTGGCCAGGTGGCGGGAGGAAGGAACTCCCGCGCGCGGGGCACGGGTGGACATGCGTTCGGCGCGATGGGACGGACGGGCCTCCTGACCGGATTACCATTTCTAGAACGCCGGTCTCCGAAGGGTGGTGCCCCCTATGACACCCGCACGCGTCAGCGAGGCGGTCGCCGATAGATTGCGGGCTGTCCAGGACTTGTACGACCGTGGTGAGCCTGTCGAGGCCCTGGTCGCGTCGATGCGCGAGGGAGGGCTGTCCCGGGCGGAGCGTGCCGAGGTCGACCGGGAGGCGATTGTCGGGCCCCTGGGACTCCGGCTCGACGCCGCCGCCAAGCGCGGCCCGGGACGGCGCCGTCAGACGATCGACGCCCTGCGGCCGTATCTCGCCGAGGTCGACCCGAAGGTCAAGCGTGCTCTCCCGGTCGGTCGCCGGGTGGCCTGCCACCTCATTGAGACGCGGGATCCCGGGGAGCTCGCCGAGAGCGACGCGCTGGCCAAGCTGGCCGCCGCGGCGGCCGAGCCGTCCCGCCGGGTGCGCAAGGGCCTGCGGTGGTACGCGGACCTCCCGGTGGAAGTCGAGCAGCAGACGCTGCTGCGGCTGCGCGCCGCCGATCTCGTGCCGGTCACCCAGATCGATGACATCAGGTGGGAGGGCGGCCGGCTGCGCGTCAGCGGCTACGCCTACCTCGCCGGCCTGTCGGTCCGCAGCAGGCGGTTCAATCGTGCCACCGTGGTGCTGCGCGGCCCTCGGTGGCTGCCGCCCGTGACGCTGAAGACGCGGCGCACCCACCGGCCGGAGGCCACCTACGCCGCCAAGGAACCGGGCTGCAACTACGACTGGTCCGGCTTCACCGCCGAGCTGAACCCGTTCTCGCTGCGCTGGCGGGCCGGGCTGCGTGCCGTGGTGCGCGGCACGCAGCGGCTGCTGCGCCGCCGTCACACGGTCCAGGACACCACGACATGGCGGGCCGAGATCGTGATCTGGAGCCGCGCCGCACGGTCGGCCGGCCCACTGCGCGGCCCCGCGATCGGCCGCGCCGAGCGGCCGGCCGGACTGCGGATCCGCCCGCGTTGGTGGGTGCGCCCCGTGTGGACCTCGGACAAGGCCCTGCAGGTGGTCCTTCAGCCGACGCGGGCCGAGCTCACCGATGTCCGCCTGGAGGGAGAGATGGTCCACCTCACCGGTTTCCTTCCGGGCCGCCCAGTTACCAGGGGCAAGGCCAGGGTGGGCGGGCACCGGATGTCGGCGGACTTCACCCCGGTGGAGGAGGGCACTGCCGAAGGGGGCACGCGGTTCTCGCTGACCCTTGCCGTACAGACCGTGCTGAACGCGGAGGCACGCCGGCTGTGGGTCGAGCCCAAGGGCGACCCGGCGGCCACCGTGATGCTGGAGGGCGCCGCGGAGACGCGGCTCATGATCGGTGATCGGGAGATCACCGTCCAGGGTGACCGCCGTGACCGCGTCGTCATCTCGGGACACAAGATCCGCCCCGTGATCACCTCGGCGGAGTGGCGCGAGGAGTCGCTCACGCTCGCCGGCCGCTACCCCGACCCGGACCCTGGCCCCCGTGACCTGGTGCTCCGGCACCGGGGCGGGCTGACGATCCGCGTGCCGCTCCAGCGGGACGGTGACACGTTCTCGGTACGGCTCTCGCCCGGCGCCATGCCCCGTTTCGGGACGGCCGTTCCGCTCGCCGAGGGCAACTGGAGCATCTCCGTGGCTCCTCCCGGCCAGTACGGCAAGGCCATGGTGCCGGCCCGCTTCGACCACGCGGGGCTCGCGGGGCTGGACGAGGAACCGCGCTCGATCGGCGGCCGGGTCTACCGGTTCGTCGCGACCCGCTTCGACGCGCCCATGCTGATCGCGGCGGAGGAGCGGCCCGGCGACGAGCGCAGCGCCGCGGGGGTGTGGGCGCTCAGCCGCACCTTCTATCCGGCCGAGCGGGCCCGCCCGCTGCGGGAGGCCACCGTCTACGTCTCCTTCGACGGCCGGTCCTACTCCGACAACCCGCGTGCCATCTATGAGGAGCGTCTGCGGCGCGGGGACGACGGCGAGCACATCTGGGTCGTCCGTGACGGCGCCTTCGTCCCGCCGGGATCGCGTGAGCTCGGCCTGGGCGACGGCATCGTCCCCACGGTCGTGCGTGAGGGTAGCCGCGAGCACTACGAGGCGCTGGCCCGCGCCCGTTACGTGGTTTCCAACGGTTTCCTGCCGCAGTGGTTCCGTACCCGCGAGGACCAGGTGTGCGTGCAGACCTGGCACGGCACCCCGGTGAAGCACATCGGCCGCGACCAGGCGCACATGAAGCGGGAGCCCAGGCCGCCGGTCTGGCACCGCCAGGCCGTCGAGGTCCGCGGCTGGGACCTGCTGCTGTCGCAGAGCGCGTGGGCGTCGTCGGTGCTGCGGAAGGCCTTCGGCTACGAGGGCGAGATCCTGGAGGCGGGATACCCGCGCAACGACGTGCTGGTCGCGACGGAGCGGGACGCGATGGCCGCCGAGATCAGGCGGCGCGTCGGCTTGCCGGAGGGCAAGCGTGTGATCCTCTACGCGCCGACGTTCCGCGACCATGACCGCAGGAACGCCGCGGTCAAGCTGGATCTGGCCGACGCGAAGCGGGCTCTCGGAGACGATCACGTCGTGCTGGTGCGCGGGCACATGATGCAGGCGTTCCCGCACGTGCACAGCCATGATGGCTTCGCTCTCGACGTCACGACTTATCCGGATATCGCGGACCTGTTAGTGATCGCTGACGTACTGGTCACCGACTACTCGTCCGTGATGTTCGACTTCGTGGCCACTGGACGGCCGGTCGTGCTTTTCACCCCTGACCTGGCCAAGTATCGGTCGACCCGCGGGCTCTACCTCGACCTGGAGTCGCAGCGGCCCGGCCCCCGGCTGGAGACCTCGGCCGAGGTGGTGGAGGCGCTGCGCAACATCGACTCCGCCACCGCCAAACTGGCCGACCGCTACGCGGCCTTCGTCCGCACCTACGCCCCCCACGACAACGGCAAGTCCGCTGCCCGCGTAGTCGACCACGTCTTCAAGTCCTGACGCGGCGTCGCGGGCGGGTGGCCGCGCGCCCGAAGCCCGCCTGCCGTTCTGAGAGTCGTACGGCAGGCGGACCGGCGATCTGTCATCACAGAAAGTGAGCTTGGTGTAGCGTTACGTGTCATGCCGTCCCCCCAGCACGACACACTCAACCTCATGTTTCGCAACAGGCCCGAGTTCGCCGTGGAGATGCTGCGCGATCAGCTGGGTGTTGAAGTACCCGACGGGCTTCCGGTTCAGTTGGTGAGCAACGAGCTCAACGACCGCCCGTCCAAGGACCTGTATCCCGACACCGTGATCACGGTTGGTCCACGGCACGACCCCAAGCACGCCATCATTGTCGAGATCCAGCAGAAGAAGGACGAGACGAAGCGCAAGCAGTTGCCGCGGTATGCGGTAGCGCTGTGGCTGCAACTGTCCTGTCCGGTCACCGTGCTGGTCATCTGCCCAGACGTGAGGGTCGCCGCATGGGCGGCCGAGCCGATCCCTTTCGAGGTGCCGGGCTGCGCGCTGACGTGCGAGGTGATCGGCCCAGAGCAGATCCCGCCGGTCATCGACCCGGCGGAGGCGGCGGCGCATCCGGAGCTGGCCGCATTGTCGGTGATGGCGCACGGGGAGGACGCTCCAGTGGTGGAGGCGTTCATGTCCGCGCTGCAACGTCTCCCCGACGAACACGCTCCGCAATATTATGAATACGCGTACCGCTTGGCCTCGCTGGCTGCCCGACACGTCATGGAGAAGCTCATGGAATCAGCTACCTGGCCGGTCTATAGCCCCTTCGCTCGTAAGCACTACGGCAAAGGCGTCCAAGCCGGCCGGACAGAAGGCCGGACAGAAGGCCGAGCAGAAGGCCGAGCAGAGGACGTACTGACTGTCCTGCAGGTGCGGGGCATTCCCGTCTCTGACGCCGACCGCACCCGCATCACCACCTGCACTGATCTGAATCGGCTCGACGACTGGATGCGGCGTGCCGTCACCGCCACCTCCACCGCCGACCTGTTCGATGACGCACCCGAACGGTCGGTTGGATAGCCGGATAGGAATTCATGCAGCGATTGAGACCGCCAGGCCCGCCTCAACGCCTCTGATCTTTCACGCTGGGTCCGGGGTGCTCCCGGACTTACGCTCAGTCGGCGTCGGCCGGCGCCCCCAGGGCGATGTCCATGTTGGGGCCGTCCCAGCCGGTCGGGGTCTTCCAGATGGTGGAGATGTTGAGCGCCTCTGCCAGGAAGTCAACAGCCCACAGGTCCTGGGGAGCATCGGGGAGGACCAAGAAGACCTCGTCTGCCCGTTCCCCGCTCCTGCTCGGTACTGGTGCGGGGCCATACCTTCGTGAACATCGCGGCGAGGTCGGCCTGCTTCTCCAACTGCGCGCGGAACCGGTTGTCGTTGAGCGTGGTCCGGGTGGTCTCCGCGTACTGTCGCATGAGGTGGTCCAGCGTCCGGTCGACGAAGCGCTGCCGCCGGACGAGGTAAGGACCGCCCGCGTACATGGCCTCATCAAGGAGTTCCGCCAGCTCCGTACGAGCCAACCGCAGCGTGGCGCCGCGGAAGCTGAAAGCGACGCTTCACCGTTCCACACTTGATAGGCGGGAGCCGCCGGATGGGGGTCCGGCGGCTCCTGGCGTTCAGGCCGCCTCGGGGGTGGCGGGGTCGATTGTGCGGATGTCCGGCACGGCGGCGTAGAGCTGCCAACTGAGCGCCTCGCGGCGGGAGATGACGGTGACCCGTACGCCCGAAACGGTGAGCCAGCCGGCCAGCTCCGCGAAGTAGTGGTCCCCGGAGCCGATCACGACGTGATCGAAGCGCTGGTTGAGCTGATCACCGTAGGCGGCCTCGACGAGCGCCTGGTCGGCACCGTCGGGGCCGGAGCGGGCGAGTAACTGCGCGCTGTGGAAGGCCGTCCCGACCGAGACGAGCGCGTTGTGATTGACCGCGACGATGAACTGGTCCATCGAACCGATCGGGACGATCGTCCGGTAATGCCCCATCAGTGCGACGACCTCCGACGTGGTGGGCCGGGTCGAGCGGGTGAGGTTCTCGATGTCCAGCAGGTGTACGGCCCGTCCGATGCGCAGACTGCGCCTCGCGCGTCGCCTGCCGCGTCTGTGAGGAGCCCGGAACTGGTCCGCAGTGGGGGTTGTCACTGCCATCGATCCCTTCCGTTACGAAGGTGTGCTGTGGTCGATGGTCAACATTGAATCACGCGTTGATGGAATCGACCAATAGTTTACGGGTCGTTGTGCTTAGCGCGAGAAGTGGGGTACGGTCCCAGCGACACAGGACCCACGTATTGAGGAGCTCAAGTGAGCAGGGACGTCCGGGTGACCGCAGCGGACATTTCCCGCCTGGGAGACGTGGGCCGAGCCGCGGTGAGCAACTGGCGTCGCAGGCATGACGACTTTCCCCAGCCAGTCGGGGGCACCGCGACCAGCCCGGTCTTCTCGCTCAACGAGATCAAGGAGTGGCTGCTCTCCCACAGCGAGGGGAGGGAGCTGCCACCTCGCGAATGGCTCTGGCAGGATCTGCGCGCCAGCACGGCCGAAGAAGAGCTGCCGGACCTGATCGCCGGTCTCGGCGCCTTCCTCATCCATCTGGACGGCACCGAAGACTGGGCATCGCTGTCAGCCTTGGACGATGCGGCTCTGGCCGCCGCCCTGGCCGTACGGATCAAGTCGGATATCTCAGGCTCACTCACCTTGGCCAGGGTGCCGCTCGTCCGACAACTGGCCGATCTCGCCAAGCGGGACGGGGCCGCGGCGACTTTCACCTTCCTCCGTGACCGTTACTTCGAGCTGCACACCAAGCGGACCTACGCCACGCCGAAGGCTGTCGCGCAGTTGATGGCCGCCCTCAGCAACCCGTCGGCCTCGACGGTCCTCGATCCGGCCTGCGGCTCCGGCACATTGCTCAAAGCCTTGCGCGACCGTCCGGATGGCAAGGTGAAACGCCTGCTGGGCCAGGACATCGACGAGGCCGCCGCCCGGTTGACCGAGGTCCACCTCGCCCTCCAGGGCTGCGAAGCCGAGATCCAGGACGGCGACTCGCTTCGTAGGCCCGCGTTCCCCGGCATGACCGTGGACGCGGTGGTGGGCAACCCGCCGTTCAACGACCGTGCCTGGGGTTATGAGGAGCTGGCCGCCGATCCGCGGTGGGAGTTCGGCCTGCCGCCCAGGACGGAGTCGGAGCTCGCCTGGGCCCAGCACGCGCTCTCCTACCTGGGGCCCGGCGGCACCGCCGTACTACTGATGCCGCCGGCGGCGAGCAATCGCCGCGCGGGCCGCCGCATCCGCGCCCAGCTCATCCGCCGAGGCGTGCTCCGCGCCGTGATCACGCTTCCGCTCGGGAGCATCCCCAACATGGCGGTCGCGCTCAACCTGTGGGTGCTGCGCAAACCGCACGACTCACGGACTCCGAGCGACGTACTTATGATCGACACCTCCGGTTGCCCGGAAGCCTTCGTGCAGGTCGCTTCGACCGCATGGGGGCGATTCGATGGGGGAGACGAGGTCGGTGAGCCGACGATCAGCCGAGCCGTACCGGCCATCGACCTGCTGGACGACGAGGTCGACCTCACGCCTGCCCGATATCTTTCCGCCTCCGCCGCGGACATATCACCCGAGCGGGTGAACGACCAGCGCGAGCGGATGGCGGACCTTCTCCAGGGTGCGGCATCGATGATTCCGGCGGTCGAATCCGCTGTGGAGACGACCGCCGAGCTCTCGCTGGTGCCGCTGGCGGAGCTGGAACGGCGCGGGATGCTGACCGTCGAGCACCAACGCCTGGTGAAATCGGGCGAGGTGTCCGAGGCTCCGGATGGTGTGGCGGTGGTGATGCCGGAAGACGTCGTAGACGATCGGACTCCCACCGGCGCCATCTCGACCACGCCCGTCAAATACGAGATCGTCGTACGGCCCGGCGATGTGCTCGTCCCGCACCTGCTGCACCGGCCGGTGGCACGTGTCGTCGCTCGAGGCGACGGCGGAGTGGCCGGAGCACTTCTCGGGCCGCGGATCTCCCTCCTGAGAGTCGATCCCGACAAGCTCGACCCCTGTTTCGTGGCGGGGTTCGTGGCCGGCTCCGTCAACGCCCGAAACTTCGTCACGTCGGCCGGCAGCCGTGCCCAGGTGGACGTACGGCGGGCCGGCGTGCCGCTGCTGCCGATCGAGGAGCAGCGCCGGTACGGCGAGGCGTTCCGGCGGCTGGCCGAGTTCGAGACTTCCCTGCGCCGGGCGGCCGCGCTCGGCGATGATCTGATTCAGCTGATTTCCGATGGTCTGACGCAGGGCGGCGTCCGGCCCGCTACCGATTCCGAGAAGGGTGCGCGGTGAGTCTCAACCACCAGAAGTACGCGGATTTCATCTGGTCCGTGGCCGACCTGTTGCGGGGTGACTACCGCCAGTCGGAGTACGGCAAGGTCATCCTGCCGTTCACGCCGAAACCTATTTCTCTCTCCCTTGGGCGACTCCCGCCCTAGAGGCAATGCCACTCAGCATAAGTTGATCATGAGGTGAGGGCCAGTTCGGGGAGGTTCGCGAGATTGACTGTCGCCGGGCCGCCGTGGCATACCCCGACGTCGCCGGGCTTCTTGACCCGATAGGAGTTGTGGCGGGCACGCTTGATCACCCGCGGGTAGCTGCGGTGACGCCGCCGGGGATTGAGATGCTTGGTGCGGAAGATGTCCTTCTTGAGCTGTGCGATGAGGTGTTCCTGCCGGTCAGGGGGGAAAATCCGCGTCGGTTCCGGTGTGGCGCCGGACGATGCGGACGGTGCGGGTGAACTTGACCCGATCGGGGTCGATCTGCGCTTCGGTGGCGGCCTCGCAGATCAACGCCGACAGTGCGTAGTGTGTCAGCAGATAGCCGTAGATTTCCGCGAGCACCAGGTCGGGTTTCTTCGACCGCAGCACCCGGCCCGGCCCGCGCAGGTGCGTCTTGATCTGATCGTTGCCGGTCTCGTGTTCCCACCTTTGGTGGTAGGCCTCGGCCAGGGTGGCGGCGGGCCCGTCCCGTATATCGAGGATCGTGGTGATCAGGCAGATCAGCTCACCATCGCCGTCCGGATCACGGTCGGGGACGGTGTATTCGATCACCCGGACCAGCGCCGCCTGGCCGGGGTCCAGTTCTTGTCCATCACGGGCCGCCTCGATCAGCGCCTCCCGGCGCTTGCCGCGGATGCCGGGGTTGACCAGCACCGAGGTGTAGGAGCCGTCAGGCAGTTTCTCCACAACCGGAAGCCGCAGATCGGACTTGACCCGCCACAACAGCTGCGCCCCCGACGCTTGGGCGTCACACCAGTTGGCAAAGGAGTAGAAGTTGCGGTCGGCCAGCAGCAGCATGTCGGAATCCAGGTGGCCCCACAAGGTGGCCGCCAGCGACTGCTCGCCCGAGCCCTCACCCGCCCCGACTCCGCCGATCGCGGCGGCGAAGTAGGCGTGCGAGGCACACTCGCTCAACGCCACCACACGCACCTTCGGAAACGCCGACCGCTTGTCGCCCGACCCGGCGTACCCGAAGAACGCCGCGTTCTGCGGGGTGTCGGGGACATCCCACTCCATTCCGTCAACCGCCACCAGCCGCCGGCTCCCCAAGAACGCCCCCGGCGTCAACATGTCGGTAACCGGGGCCGCGACCTGCGAAAACAGCTCCCGCAAAGGTTCGGAGCCCAACCGTTGCCGGGCCTGGGCGATGCCACCAGAGCCCGGCGCCTCCCATTCGGCGTCCCAGCAGTCCGGCCACGAGGCCAGCGTGCCGGCCAGATGGGCCAGCACCCCTTCATAGTCGTCATCGGCGAACAAGGCCATCGCCAGCGTGAAGTACACCATCACATGCGGCGGCAGTTTGCCGTCCTTGCGCTTGGCCTGCTTTCCGGTGGCCACGACGGCCGCGTCAATCTCATCGCGCGGCACCCAGCGGGCCAGCACCCCCAGCGACACCGCGTCCGCAAACCGCCGACCAGGCTGTTCCTCGATCTTTGCCACGACCACGAACCGTAATGGATCTCCCTGGTCTCTATCCCCACAACACCAGGGAAGGCACATCCGCGCACGTCAAACCATGATCAAATTAGGCTGAGTGGCATTGGCCCTAGAGGAGCAGCGGCGCATCGCCGACTTCCTGGACGATGAGACCAACCGGATCAGCCGGATGGAATCACTTCGTGAGGTTCAGCGAAGAATCCTCGAAGAGCGTGCCGCGGCCGCGATCACAGAGATACTTCTCCCCGGCTCACTCAGTAGACCGCAAGGTGAGTGGCCTTGGTTATGGTTGCCCGAAATGCCTTCCGACCGACCCCTTGTGCGCTTGGGGTACATCTGTCGGCTGCAAACTGGTCTGACCGTTGACGGGAACCGGGAACTTTCCGGTGACGTAGTAACGCGCCCTTATCTGAGAGTGGCAAACGTTCAAGCAACTCATTTAGTGACGACCGCTCGTGGGGTCGGGGTATAAGGTTCGCGCGTTGGCCTTCACCGTCGGCGCAGGCCGGTCCGTACGACTGAGACGAGGAGGCGGGAGAAGAGATGGCGGAGCAGCGGATCTCCGAGTTGCGGGTGGAGTTCCAGACACCTGAACGTCCAGCTGCGGCAGAAGACCGACAGGCTGCGGCAGTGCCGGGTCGATGACGCGCCGGCACGCGCGGGTACGATGTGGAACTCGGCCAAAGGCCTGCGGGACGAGCTGACGGCGCAGCTCGCCCTCATGGCTCTGGGGATCCGAGCCTGCATGTACTGCGGCGGCTGTCTCAGCACCGGAATCGATCATTTCGAGCCGCTCACGCAGGCGCCGCTCCGGGCCTTCGACTGGCTCAACCACCTCCTGGCCTGCGCCCACTGCAACAGCCACCAGAAACGTGATCTTTTCCCTCGGGATGAACAGGGCAGGCCACTGCTTATCGATCCGTCGTCCGAGGACCCCGATGACCATCTGGAGCTCATGCTGGCCACTGGAACCTACGAGGCGTTGACGCCCCGAGGTGAAGCGACGATCGATGTTTTCGGCCTGAATCGCGACGATCTGGTGCGGAGCAGGCGTTATGCCGTCATCCGTACGGCATCCATGCTTCGCGACCGTTCTCGCCTCTTGCAAGAGGGCGACACGGAAAGGGCCGGCGAAGTCCTCGTCTCGCTGTTAGGCCAGCCGTTCGCTGGTGTTCTGCACGCCATGCTCCGCTATCGCGATCTCCCCGGCGCCGCCCTCGTCCTTGGCGGCCAGCAAGTCGTCGATATGCTCGCCGATCCGACCCTCCATCTCTGACCCTCGTCAGACAAAGGATCATGACTTCGGCTCCAGCGTCTCATGAGAACGGCGGCCGCCGAGCTACGTATCCTCGTCAAGCGCGTACCGCAGGTAGAAGTGAGGTTTGGCGAGGAAGCGTCGCCAGTGGTCGACCAATTGGAGCTTGTCCCATTCAGACGGGTGGATGCCGTGGTCGCCGAGTTCGAGGATCTGGGCACCGGGGAGGCTGGCCAGGATCGGGGAATGCGTGGCGCAGATGATCTGTCCGCCCTGGCGGGCAACACGGTTCATGAGGCCGACCAAGCTCAAGCATGATTGGAACGACAGGGCGGCCTCAGGCTCGTCCATGAGGTAGAGCCCTGATCCGGACACCATACGCTCCAAGACGGTGATGAACCCCTCGCCGTGAGATTGCTCGGTCAGGTCCTCCTCCCAGAACCCGTGTCGGCCTGACACGTTCTGACCAAGATTGAAGAGCGTTTCCGCGCGGAAGAAGAACGCTCGCCGCTTGGTGCGCGGGCCGTGGAGAAGACGCAGCCCTGCGGTGGTGAGTTCGGTCTCCATGATCTCGCCGAGGGGGGTGGCGGGGCCGGTGCTGGCGTACTTGGTGCCCGCCTTGCCTCCCTCGGAGTTGATGCCGCAGGCATCCGCGATCGCCTCGACGATGGTGGACTTGCCCGACCCGTTCTCTCCAACGAGGAAAGCGACGGGAGCGGTCAGGGTGAGCCCGTGTTCGGCAAGGTGGGAGATGGCCGGCAGCGTGGCGGCCCAGCCTGTCGGGGCCTGACGGGTGTGTAGCCGGGTGAGGAGCATGCGCTATCGCCTCTCTGCGGCTCGGATCAGGCTGATGGCGTGGGCGTGCACCGGCTTGGCAAGGGTTGGATAGTCGCCGCTTCGGGTTGCGCGGTCGAGAATGTGCGCGGCGGCGGACAGCTGCGCCAGACGGCCGGTCGGGGTGTCGAGCACATCGGCGAATAGATCGTGCACCTGGGCGGCAGTGGTGGGGATCAAGAGGCTATGCAGGTAGAGGACAGCAGCGCCATACCCGGCTGGGGCGTTCCCCCAGTACTCCCAGTCGAGCACGCACAGGCGGGGGTGGGTGAGGTTGGCCCAGTGCAGATCAGTGTGTTCGGTGCGGATGGTCGGGGCTCCGGGTAGGTCGAGCGGGCGACGGTAGAACGCTTCGACTCGTCGTATCAGCGCGGAGGGGTCGCGTTCGCCTCGGTGTGTGGAATGTGTCGCGAGGGTGTCTACGGCGGCACGCAAGTCCGTCCACCAGGAGGGGGACAGGTTCGGGGGGTCGATCAGGTGAGAGGTGGTTGAGCTGGGCGGATCGGGCGTATAGGAGAGCAGCTCGGCATATATGCACACAGGCGGCTCATTCCACTCGATGCGGGCGATCAGCGCGGGTTTGGGTACGCCGGTGATCGCTGCGGCGTCCTGATTGCCGGTCCACGCTTCGCCGTACGCCCAATCGCGGTGTTCGGCAGTTGCGCGAAGCCAGAAGTGGCCCCGGTCCGTGAGGGCGGCTGATCCGATGGTGCGGTCGTGCCAGCCGAACACCGCTTGCCCCGTTAGGGATACGCCGAGTCGTTCCGCGCCTTCGGCAAGGATGCGGTGCAGGAATCTGCGCTGTCCGGACTCGGCGTGGCGGTGCCGGCTGGTCATGGTGCCCCTTACTTGTGGCCCGTCGGGCGGCACTTGTTGGGGCTGCAGCTCATCACGGGGTTGCAGTTGCGATCCTTCGGCGCGCATGGCCCGCATGAGTAGTTGGGGGCGCAGTTGTTGGCCGGGCGGCAGTTGTTCGCTGGTTTGCAGGACGGGCTACAGTCCGGACTGCACGGGTCCGGTCGACATGGCCTGGCCATGCGCACCTGGAACTCCTCTTGTAGCTGGCCTGTGATCTGGGCGAATGCCTCGCCCTTGAGGATATCCGCGAGGGGCGTCTGTCGGACGTTACCGACCGGCAGCCAGCGGGAGAATACGCACGGCCAGACGTCGCCTGTGGGTGAGATGGCAATCTTCCGGTCTCCGCAGTTGCCGCAGAGTTGAGCGGTGCTGGGGCCGCTGTCCCGGACGCCGCGTCCGACTTCGCGAAGGTCGTCGTACCCGATCTCTGGGACGCCGAGACGTTCGAGTACGGCGATGCCCTGTTGCGTGCGCTGTCTGTTGAGAACTCCGATCACTCCGGCGCGGAGGGGGATTCCCAGGTCCTGGGCACGGGCGATGTTCCTTGTGGTGACCTTGAGCGTGGGTCGTCTGGTGATTGCCTCGTGTTCGTCCGGTTGGTCGGAGTAGTAGGAGGTCGCGAGCCGGACTCCTGGCAGGCGGAACGTCTCCCACATGGCCGGTGTCACGTGGACGAGGTTGGTGTAGATCTCGACCTCCATTCCGGCGTCGAGCGCGTGTCGGACGAGCTGGGGCATCGCTGGGTGCAGCGTCGGCTCACCTCCGATGAACTGCCCCATTTTCGCGCCAGCCTCACGAGTCTGTGAGATGACGCGCTGCCAGTCGGCGACGGTCATCGTCCCGTGGCTGCCATCGGGGCCGGACGAGGCGTAGCAATGATTACAGGCGAGCTGACACTTTTCCGTAATCTCCCACCAGGCGAAGTCGAGGAGATCGAGGCTCTGCAAAGTACCTCCCGCGCGTTCTGAGAGCCGCAAAAGAGCACGCCCTATTGCAGCCGTGCCTTCCGACGCTTGCATCACATCGGTCCTGGCTTCGACGTTAAGGCGGGATCGGACAGGGCACCATGAGTAGCGGAAGTTCGACGTACGACACACACGCCGGTGTGATGAAAATGCCCCCAGTGATTACCGGGGGACTTTTCTGTGCGTTGTAGTCCGACTAAAAATCGAACTCGCCGCGCTTGGCTCCGTCCAGGAATGCGTCCCAAACGCTCGCGGTCACCACGAAAGGCGCCTGACCTGGGCGCTCGGTGTCACGAATCGCTACACGTCCCCCGGACAGAGGGGCGACCTCAATGCAGTCTCCTCCGTTGGATCCGCTCTTGCTGGCCTTGCGCCAATCGGCGGTCCTCAATTCCTCGTTCAGGTCCACGTCTTTGCTGCCTTTCTGATCAGCTCGATAGACACATGCTGGGGGTGTGCCTCGGCTCGTATGGCGTCGTATCGCACATGGAGGGCCTCGACATTTTCCGACCGGTCGGTCACCTGGCCATCTCCGGCGGATTCGAGATACACGGTATCCGGACTTCCGGAAAGCTGCGCGATGACGAAGCCGCCGAGGAGTCCCGTGGTGGCTCCCAAGGCCAAGGGGACCACTTGGACAGCTATGCGGGGACTCTCGGCCATCTCGGACAAGCGTTCGAGTTGCCGGCGCATCACGTCCCGGCCTCCGATAGGGCGATGCAATACGCCTTCATCGAGTACTACCCAGAACATCGGGGGATTCGAGCGGGAAAGGATGATCTGACGCTCAAGTCGCGCCTGTACGGCCTTCTCTGCCTGTTCGTCCGTGACACCTGGCTCGCCTCGCAGCACCGCGCGGGCGTACTCCTCGGTTTGTAGCAGGCCGGGGACGAGGAGCGGCTGCCACGTTCGAAGGGTGTGGGCCTCCTGTTCGATGTCCAGCCATTCGCGGAACCATCTGGGGCTCGCCTCGCGGCTGATGAGAGGCCAAAGGCGCAGTAGCTCGCCGTTGGCTCCCAGGGCTTCGTCGCAGCGCTCGACAAAGTCCCTGCTTGGGGGTCGCTGGGCTCTCTCGATGAAGCCGACCAGGCTTGGGCTGAACCTGATCCTGTCGGCCAACTGCTCCTGCGACCAGCCGACATTCTTTCGGCATTTCCGCAGCTCCGACCCGAAGAAGGCTAACGGGCCTGCGCTGGGATCAAGCTCGACAGGCGCGGGCATTGGGACTCCGTCCGACGAGTAGCACACGAGTCGTACGCACATCGAACAGTCGGTACCACAAAAACTGTCCGAACGCTGTGTCATCCGTTCCATTCCGTAATGTAGCTCAACACGGGCAGGCTGTGGAGTGGCTATCGGGAAACAGGAACATATACGGAGAGGCGGTCACACAGCCTAGAGGCAAATTCAGTGTGACCGTCCGATTCGGGGCCTAGCTCCCCGGCAGAGGGTGATGACGATGGGCAGACAGAAGGCGATTAGCGAGCTTCAGGACGCTTTCATCCACCTGGCATGGCTTGGCTGGGGCCTGCGACGCATCGGCGTGTCCACGTCTCTGATCCTTTCTGCTGCCGGACCATCGTTCTTGGAAGTGATGTCCCCGAATGGTGAGCCGGTCCGTGTGCGGGTGACTCGGCGATCCTGGGGGTGGATCTTCACGTGGCGGCCTTGGCGGTCGCGTGTGTGGCGGCGGGATGAACGGGTTTGGGCGCTCGATGATGAAGCCACTTCCAAGATCAGGGCGACGGTGTCGGCATGAAGGCGCATCAGCGGGTTGGCGAGTGGCAGAGCCGCGGTCTTGACGCAGCGATAGCTCGGCGGTGTAGCGGGCTGCGGATGCTGGGTCGGGCGGACTTCCCGGGGCGGGCCGCGTCGGTGAGCGAGGCTCGGACATGGGCGAGGGAGACGCTGAAAGGTCTCGCCGCTGCAGAAGTAGTGGATGACGTTCTTCTGCTGCTGAGCGAACTGGTCACCAATGCGATCGTGCATGTGCGACATGAGGTCGCACACCTTGAGTGGCTACATCGGTTGGAGGTTGGAAGGATGA
>NZ_JBHMQT010000057.1:0-196266 GCF_042435035.1 Sphaerimonospora cavernae | reverse complement strand
GCGACTTCAGCTCGCCGTAGGTGGCGCGACCGGTGGGCGTGATCAGCGCGGTGCGGTCGTCGTCGTTGCGGTCCAGGAAATAGGAAGCGATGTTGAACCCGGCTCGATCGAGCCGGCCACCGGCAAATGATTTCAGCCGAGAGTCATCCACGGTCGTCATTTCCAGAACACCTTTTCTCGGGCCGGATTCGTCTCTCTCGCACTGTCCACAATGCTGCTCGCCGCTACCGGGAACCAGATGAACAGGGGGCATCAAGCTGATGGCCGCTGTCAGGTTCCTGTCAATTTCCACCGGGCACCGGCAAGATTTATCGCAACGTGCTGGAAATGCCGTCTCACATTGACGGGGCCCTCGCCGCACGTGCTCTACTGGTGCTGTGTGGAAGCCGGGCTCGCGGCCTTGCCGCCGGCCGTCCCGGGCCCGCCACGGCCCGGGATCCGTGACGAGGAGGGACTGATGGCGACCACCCCGGGTGGCTTTCGGTCCGCGCTCGCGGGTGAGCCCTGGTGGCCGGGGCGGACCGGGGAGATCGCCGAGTGCCTCGGCGGGGGGGTGTACCTCGCGTACGCCGAAGGACCGGCGGCCGGAGCCGCCACCGTCGCGGCCGGCTTCACCCCGGATAACGCGCTGGCCAGGGCGCGGACGCGCGCTGCGGCGCTGGACGCTCTACACGGGATGGCCGGTGGCGCCCCGGCTCCGTCGCCCGGCGCTCGGCGGCTGTCCCTCGCCGATTTCCTGCCGGAGCCGCCCTTCGGCGACACCGGCACGGACGTTCCCGGGGTCGGCCTGCTGAGCCGTGACGGGTATCTTCTGCCCGCCGAGGTCGTCCGCATCGGAGGGCGCGACGGCGGGGTCGAGCCCACTCTCGTCGGGGTGGTGGAGGAGGACATCTGCGCCGCCATCGCGGACGTTCTCGCCCATGACGTGACCATCCGGTGGTGGGAGAGCCCCCGGGTTCCACTTCTGCGGGTCACCGAGCACCTCGGCAGGTTGCTGCCGCGGGGTCTCGCGTCCGCCACGCGACTGCTGGACCTCCGGGTGCCGGCCTACGTGCTCCCCGGCGCCGATTTCCAGATCGGGCTCGTCGGGGTGAGCGGGGAGTGGACGACGGTGGCCGTGGCGGCCGGCCGTACCGTGCGGGACGCGATCGGCGAGGCGTTCCTGCGCGCGATGGTGGCGCGGGCACTGCCGTGGGAAGCGCTGCCGGCGACCGATTTCCTTCGGCGCGTCACTGTCTGGCACCGGGAAGCCGACTACCTGGCCTATTTGGAGCGATGGGCCGTCGACGCCGATCCCGGGACGCTCGACGACTCCGGCCTCTGGGAGAGCGCGCTGGGCTGGCCGGACATTGCCTGCCGCCGGTTCGGGCATGAGCCGATCGCGGTAGGAACGGGCTCGGCCGTGGCGGTGGCGAAGGTGGTCTGCCCGGGTGCGGCCTGTTACCGTACGGCTCCGCCGGGCTTCATTCTGCCCTGCCCCGTCCCCTAGGCGGCTGGCGCGATCATGACGACTGCTTCCCGAGGGCCGCTTCCGGGCGTCTTCACCCGGCCCGCCGCGCCGCCCGACCGGGTCCTGCGTTACGGCCGGCACCCCGACCAGGTTATCGACATCCGGCGGATCACGCGCCGGCCGGACGCCGCCGTCGTCGTCCTGCTGCACGGTGGGTTCTGGCAGGCGAGGTACGACCGGTTGCACATGCGGCCGATGGCGGACGAACTGGCCCGGCGGGGATATGTCGTGTGCGTGCCCGAGTACCGGAGGCTCGGCCAGCCGGGCGGCGGCTATCCGGGCACGTTCGACGACGTGGCGGCGGCCGTCGACGCGGTGCTGGACGACCCGCCGGCTGCCGGGCCGGTCGTCCTCGTCGGGCATTCGGCCGGTGGTCATCTGGCCCTGTGGACGACGATGAGGCATCGGTTGCCGGTCACTTCGCGCTGGCACACGAGGCCGGGGAGCGGGCCGGGGGTGCACGGGTGCGTGGGGCTGGCACCGGTGGCCGATCTCGGCGGTGCGATTGAGGCCGGGGTTGGCGCCGGTGCCTGCCGCGACCTCCTGGGGGGGCGTCTCGGCCTGCTCGCGGAGACGGATCCGGCGCGCCTGCTGCCGTACGGCCCGGGCCCGCTCGCCCTCGTGCACGGTTCGGCGGACAGGCTCGTGCCCATCGAGATCAGTCGCGGTTTCGCGGCACGTGAGCGGTCCGCGAGGCTGGTAGAGCTGAGCGGGGTCGGTCATTTCGGGCTCATCGACCCGCTTTCACCGGCCTGGCCGGCCGTCCTCGCCGTCATCGACTCGATCGCCGGCCCCGTTTAGGCGGTCATGCTCGGTCGCGCCCGTGGACCAGGCGCCACAGGAGCCGGTTGAACTGCTCGCGCTCGTCCGGGGTGAGCGGGCTGAGGAAGTCATCGAGAGCGGCCAGCATCGCGGGTTCCAGCTTGTGACGCAGGAGCGACTGGCCTTCCGCCGTGAGGGCGACCGCGTACTTGCGCCTGTCGTCCGGGTCGCGTGACCGCCGGACCAGCCCGAGCCGTTCCAGGCCGTCGACGACGCTGACCATCGTGGTTCTGTCTATGTCATGAGCGCGCGCGAGTTGCTGCTGCGACTGGGGTCCCAGCGCGTCGACGGCCATGAGCACGACGAAGTCCTTGGACCGCAGCCCGAATGGTTCCATCGCGGACTCGAAAACGCCGCCGAAGAGGTTGTTGGCCTTGCTCATCAATGCACTCGTTGAGGCGGACAGGGACGGCGGGACGGAAAGTTCGGTCCGTGAGGAATCGGTGCTCACCTATGTCCCTTCGATCGGTATATATCGCCTGATGTGCAAGGGTGTCCATATTAAGGATTGCAGGTATATCGCAAGAGTGTCACACGTGTACATTCGGTGACGCAACCACGAGTGGGCGTCGGCGACCGTGGCGCCGACGACGGCAGATCGTCAGGATCACTGATTGACTTGCGCTAGATAATCAGAAATACTGACGAATAGGGCAATTGGGATGACGAGAGCCCGGCCCGACCACGGGTTCCGCGTCGCCCGGTGAGGAGGAGCGCCCATGGCCGTCGGCGGAGTCGCCCCTGACGTCGGGATCACGTGGGACGAGGTCCTGGGCGATGTGATCGCCTCCCTGGAGGTGGAGCCGGGTGCTCAGAGCGACTCCGGTGATGAGCGGGAAGAGTGAATGGGATCAGGACGCGGGCGCGCGGCGGCCACCGGCATGCTGGCCGAAACCACCGGCTGGCTCCTCGCCGACGTGGCGCGCGAGCTCATCCGGCGGATGGAGAAGGCGCTCAGGGCTGAGGGCCTGCGCTGGCGTGAGTACGGCGTGCTCGTCGTCCTTGAGGCCGCCGGTCCGCTCTCCCAGCAGGAACTCGGGCGGCGGCTGGCGATCGACCGATCCACGATGGTGCATGTCATCGATGTGCTGGAGGACCGGGGGCTGGTCGCCCGGGGGCGGGACAGGGTCGACCGCCGCGCCTATTCGATCGAACTGACCGACCTCGGTCGCACGCTTCTCGCGGACGCGTTGCGACCGGTGGCCGACGCCGTCCAGGAACACGTCATCGCCGGGCTGACCGGCGAAGATCGCGCACACCTCAACCGCATTCTTGCGCAGCTCGTCGAGTGTATCGACTGGGCATGATGCGAGAAGATCCAAACTGTCTGTCTACTGATAGTTTGTGATTACGCCTATTCGCATGCCGGTGCAGGTGCGGACTGTTCGGAGGTGTGCCATGGACGTTTCCGTCATCGGTATCTCATCCGAGGCTGCCGACTTATACCGGTACTTCCTCCGCCACCGTGGAGACGGGGTCGGCGACGCCAAGCAGGCACTCGGACTCGACCCCGACATGGTGGAGGCCGCGGTCGAGGAGCTCGAGCGGCTGTCCCTGCTCGACCTGCGGGACCGGCACAAGGTCATGGCGACCGAGCCGCGAATCGGCATCGAACGGCTCGTGGAGAGCCGCCTCAACGAACTGAACGCGGAGATCCGCCGCGTCCTGGCGGCACGCGACGCGATCTCCGTCTTCGCCGAGGACCAGCAGCAGGGCGAGCGTGCGGCCAACGCCCTGGACATCGAGCGGGTGGAGGGCCTGGAACAGGTCCGGCAGCGCCTCGACGACCTGTGCTTCTTCTCCTACAAGGAGACGCTGTGCCTGCATCCGGGCGGACCGCTCTCAAGGGGCGCCATCGAGACCGCGCTCCCGCTCGACACCCGCTCACTGCGGCGCGGCCTGGCGGTGAAGGCGGTCTACCACCCCAGGTCGCTCGAGGATCCGCTGATGGCCGCGTACCTGCGGGACCTGGTGAGCCTGGGTGGTGAGGTGCACATCACGGAGGAGCCGATCGACCGTATGGTGATCTTCGACCGCAGCGTGGCCGTTGTGCCGATCCATCCGAAGGAGAGCTCCAGGGGGGCGCTGCTCGTACGGGAGCCCGGGTTGGTCTCCCAGCTCGTCACCTACTTCGACGGCGTTTGGGGAGCGTCCAAGGACATCAGGGAGTTCACCGAGCCGTCCAAGGAACCTCCGCTGCTGTCAGAGCTCGAGCGGCGGGTCCTGTCGGTGATGGCGACCGCGGGCAAGGACGAGATCGCGGCCCGCGAGATCGACGTGTCCGTACGGACCTACCGTCGCTACGTGGCGGATCTGATGGCTCGGCTGGGGGCGGTCAACCGCTTCCAGGCGGCGCTTCGGGCCAAGGAGGAGAACTGGATCTGACGGTCGGGGCCGGATCACGAGGGCATCGGGCGATCGGGGCGGCGGCAGCGCACGCCCGGAGATGACAGCGCGGACGAGAACGTCTTTGACTGGCAATAGCCCGATCCCGCCGGCGGAGGAGCGCCCATGACGATCACCAGGCCCGATCTCGTCGTGGTGACCGCGCCGACTGCGGCGCGCGAAGACGCGGATCCCGGCGTCGAACCCGCGCACGCGGACCACTCGATGAGCGCGCTGCGCGAGCGGTGCGACGCGCTGCACGACGAAATCGTCGCCGGACAGCGCGGGGCCGTCGACAGACAGCACGCGCTCGGCAAGCTGACGGCACGCGAGCGGCTCGACCTGCTGCTCGACGAGGGGTCGTTCGTCGAGATCGACATGTACCGCCGCCACCAGATCCACGGCCTCGGCATGGAGAAGCGGCGCCCGCACACGGACGGGGTCGTCACCGGATCCGGGACGATCAACGGCCGCCGCGTCTTCGTCTGCGCCCAGGACTTCACCATCTTCGGCGGTTCACTCGGCGAGGCGCACGCACTGAAGATCCAGAAGGTCATGGACCTCGCCGTCTCCACCGGATCCCCGTTCATCGCGATCAACGACAGCGGCGGGGCGCGGATCCAGGAAGGCGTGATGTCCCTCAACGGGTACGGCGGGATCTTCCAGCGCAGCGTCCAGGCGTCCGGGGTGATCCCGCAGATCAGCGTGGTGCTCGGGCCATGCGCCGGGGGAGCCGCCTACTCGACGGCGCTGTCCGACGTGACGTTCATGGTGCACGACACGGCGCAGCTCTACCTCACCGGCCCGGACGTCGTCGAGGCGGTGACCGGCCAGCGCGTCACCCACGCCGAACTCGGCGGCGCGCAGGTGCACGGCACCCGCTCCGGGATCGCCACGTTCGTGCACGACGACGAGGAGAGCTGCCTGAAGGACGTGCGCTATCTCTTGTCGCTGCTGCCGGCCAACAACCTGGAAACACCGCCGCGCCTGCCGGGCAGGGACGCGGCCGCCGATCTGCGTCCCCGGCTGGCCGAGATCGTCCCGGCCGAGCCCAGCAAGCCGTACGACATGCGAGCGGTCATCGGGGAAATCGTGGACGACGGCGAGTTCATGGAGCTGCACGAGGCATGGGCGGCCAACGTGATCTGCGCGCTCGCGAGGATCGACGGCGAGGTGATCGGCCTGGTCGCCAATCAGCCCATGGTCCTGGCCGGTGTCCTGGACGTCGCGGCATCGCAGAAGGCGGCGCGATTCGTCCGGTTCTGCGACGCGTTCAGCATCCCGTTGGTCACCCTGGTCGACGTGCCCGGCTTCCTGCCCGGCACCGACCAGGAGTACGCCGGCATCATCCGCCACGGGGCCAAGCTCCTCTACGCGTACTGCGACGCGACCGTGCCGCGCATCCAGGTCATCCTGCGCAAGGCGTACGGCGGGGCGTACATAGTGATGGATTCGCGCTCCATCGGTGCGGATCTGTCGCTGGCGTGGCCCACCAACGAGATCGCCGTGATGGGCGCCGGGGGAGCCGTCAGCGTGCTTCACCGCAGGGAGTTGGCGGCGGCTCCCGATCCGGACGCCCTGCGGGCCGAACTGGTCGCCGACTACACCCGGCAGCTCATGCACCCGCACCACGCCGCCGAGCGCGGGTTGGTCGACGACGTGATCGACCCCGTGCACACCCGGTCGGCGCTCGCACGGGGGCTGGCGATGCTGCGCGACAAACGGCGACAGCCCGTGCCGCGCAAGCACGGCAACCTGCCCCTTTGAGACGGCCCGTAAGACGGCCCGTGAGACGGCCGGGCAGGCGACGCACACGACCCGGATGCCCCAGGCTTCGACAATGATCAAGTCCGACGATTCGGAGGTCTTCTCATGGCGATCGACACGACCTCGGCGCGCTCCGCCGCGGGCGGGCTGCCGCCCGCACTCAGCGGCCGCTACCACAAGCCGGCGCTCGCGGTGTTCCTCTTCGTAGTCGTGGCCCACTGGGGCGAGCACATCGCCCAGGCGATCCAGGTCTACGTGCTCGGCTGGCCGCTCCCCGAGGCGCTGGGGGTGCTCGGCATCCCGTTCCCGTGGCTCGTCACCTCGGAGTGGATGCACTACGGGTACGCGCTGCTGATGCTGATCGGCCTGATCATGCTGAGAGGCGGCTTCGTCGGGAGGTCGCGACTCTGGTGGAACATTTCGCTGGGCATCCAGGTCTGGCACCACCTGGAGCACCTGCTCCTGCTGCTCCAGGCCATCACGGGTAACAACCTGATGGGGCGGCCCGTCCCGACGAGCCTCATCCAGTTGGTCGCGCCGCGGATGGAGTTGCACCTGTTCTACAACTCGCTCGTCACCGTGCCCATGGTGGTGGCGATGATCATGCATCGCCGTGCCCGTCCGTCCGAGCGCGTGCTGATGCGCTGCGCCTGCGCCGTCCCCGCCCATGTCTGAGACGCGAACCGCGCCGGCGGGCCGTCCCGCAGGCCGCCGGTCTCCCGCGTTCACCGCCGTCCTGACCCTCATCCCCGTCTTCCTGCTGTACCTCACGGTGCCCAACATCGGCCCGGTCGTGCGGGCGGCGCGGGCGGACGGGATCGCCGGCACGTTCACGGCCCGTCGTGTGGACTGCGTACAGCATCCGGGACACGAGTCCTGCACCTGGAGCGGCGACTTCCGGTCCGCCGACGGCGCCGTCCACCGGACGGACATCGCACTGTACGGCGCCGACCGGGACATGCTGCGGGCCGGTCAGGAGACCGCGGCCGTCGACGTGGGCCGGGCGGGCCGGGTCTACGGCCCGGGCGGGTCCATGGAGTGGGTCTTCACCGCGCTGCTGATCCTGGCGGCCCTGGCCATCCTGACCGCACTGTACGGCGGGCCGCTGCGGCGTGCGCTCGCCGGTCATACGCGGGCGGCCACCGCCGTCAGGAGTGACACGAGCCGGTCGGGGGCGGAGACCATCGGCCAGTGACCGGTGTCGAGGCTCTCGAAGGTCCAGCCGGGCTCGGCACGCAACGCCGAGACATCGAGGGATATCTGGCCGCCGAAGTGCTCTTTCTCGCATACCACGTAGGTGGCCCGCAGCGAGGAGAGCGGGCGGGTCAGGGCGGCGGGCTCGGCCACCGTGCGGCCCGGGTGTCCCACGAAGCGCTCGGCGAGCCACCGGGCCTGGCGTAGGGTCAGATCCTGCCCGTCGGCGACCACGGCTGCGTCCGGGGCCGGCCACCGGCCCCGGTTGGCGGCTATGAGCCGCAGGTCGTCGGCGCGGAGGCGCTCGGGGAATGCATGCAGCATCGACCTGCCGTTATGGGGCAGGAAGCCCTCGACGAACACGGTGTGCGCCACGAGGTCGGGCCTCCGGTCGGCCACCTGACCGCCCACGATGCCGGAGTAGCTGTGCGCCACCAGGATGACCCGGCCCTGGTCCACCGTCTCCAGAACCGAAAGCACGTCATCGATGTGGGTGTCGAGGCCGATCTTCGAAACGTCCTCGTCAGGGCTGTCCAGTCCGGACAGCGTGACCGGCCGTGCATCGTACCCCTGCCGGCGCAGACCGAGGGCGACAGGCTCCCACACCCAGGCGCCGGTCCAGGGTCCCGGAATCAGGACGAACGTCGTGTCCACTTAAGGTCAATCCTCTCTTCTGAACGAGGATGACGCCGAAGGCTCGGGAGACTCTCCCTCAGCCATTCAGCGACCTCCCGCCGGGTCTCGTCAACATCCGTCACGCGGCGGAGGCCGCCGACGCGATCGGGACCTGGACCAGGTCCGTCGAGTGCGACTCCGACACGGTGATCAGGTGGTCCCGCGCGAGGACCGCGATCGCGCCGGCATAACCGGCTCCGGCATCGATGGCGGCGATCGGTACGTCCTCAGGAGCGATGTCCAGCGGCCAGCGCACCAGAGCCGGCCTCTCGTCCGGCCCGCTCACCTCGACATGATCCGGCGGGACGCGCAGCCCGTGTCCGGTGGCCTTGAGCACGGCCTCTTTGCGCACCCACAGGCGGGCGAAGGCGGCGCGGCGCTCACTTTCGGGCACGGCACGCAGGGCCGGCAGCTCCGCCGGTGAGAGCGCGCATCGGGCGAGCGCGTCGACCGGGCCCGATGGCACCGCCTCGACGTCCACTCCAAGGGGACCCACGGTTGTCACGGCCACCACCACGCGGTTCCCCGAGTGGGAGACGGACACATGCAGGGGCTCTTCGCCGGTGCGGATGTGGGGCTTTCCGTGGGCCTTGCCGCAGCCCGAGCACCACCGGTCGACCTCGACGCGCTCCGGGGAGACGCCGAGTTCGGCGCCGGCCACCATGCGCAGGAGCCACGCCCCCGTCAGGAACCGGCGACGGTCCTGCTCCCGGTGGAACCGCGACGCTCGTCGCAGCTCAGGCCCGTTCAGCACGCTCATCATGGCTTCGATTGGCTGGTGCCGGGGATCGGCCCACCACACCCGGCACTCTCCTGTCCGCTGGATGACGGGGATCATGAGGTCTTCCCCTTCTCTCGGGGGTCGGCGACGAGGGTGTGGCAGGTCGCCAACCGCCAGCCGCTGACTTCCGGACTGTTGAGGATCTCGGTCACTCTGGCGCGGATATCCGCTTCGCTTGTTTCCTCGTCGCTGTGCACTCGGATAATGATTTCTCCCCGGGCGCGAAGGAGGTCCTTGTGCCATCTCCGGGGTAGTAACGCCATTATCCGAACGCCGTCGACCGGTGAATCCGTCGGTGTTTCCCCGGCGGCCCGGCGCATCGTCAACTCGACCAGCATCGGTCATCGCCTTCGCAGATCCGGCTCTAGTCCCAGGTCGTGCCGTTGGCGACCACCGGGGGGGCGTCCCAGGTCGTGCCGTCCGTGGTCCCGTCGGCGTCCCAGGTCGTGCCGGCGGCGACCACCGAGGGGGCGTCCCACGTGGTGCCGCCCGTGGCGGAGGTGTACGCGCCCGCGGCGACGGCGCATACGACAGCGCCGGAGACGAGCGCGGCCGAAAACTTGGCGAAACGGCCGGAGATCGGGGTGGAGGAGATCTGGACGCTCATTTCATTTCTCATTTCCTGGAGGTGTGGTCTTTCTCTCGCACAACCAACTCTGCGCTTTCCACAGCCTCAGAACCAGGCAATCCGGCAGCAGCATGCTGTCTCGCCGTTACAGCATCCTGTCAGCGCTCACCGCGCATTGAGCGGCACGGCGCGGGGAGGTGCCCCACGTAGCGGCTCACCGGCCCCGGCAGTGCCCGGCCGGACGCGGCGTCGGCGCATCGCAGACTTTTCCGTCACCAGACCAATAAAAGACGCATTTATTGGAAATTACGGAGAATGAGGAGACCGGGGCGGGTAGGTCGGCCATTGTTCGTCCAAACCAGCAGGAAGGCGGTACGGACATGGTTCGACCCACTGGCTTAGAGCACCATCCCGATCTCGCGGAACTTCGCCAGACATACGACCGGGTGGGGTCGACGACCCCGGCTCAGATCGTCGACGGGCTCACCTTCCTGAGCGGGCTGTACCTGGCTCTCTCACCCTGGATCGTGGGGTTCCAGCGCTTCTCGGGGCTCGCCGTCAGCAACCTGATCGTCGGGCTGTCGGTCGCCGCCCTCGCGCTCGCCTGCGCGTCGGCCTTCGGCCGTACCTACGGCATCAGCTGGCTGCTGCCGCTCCTCGGCATCTGGACCCTCGTCTCGCCCTGGCTGGTGAGGGGAGGCCGTACTCTCACGCCCGGCACGACGCCGGGGATGCCGGGAACCCCGGGACTGCCCGGGAGGGCCGCCTCGGCACTCACGGCAGGGACGATCTGGAACAACGTGGCGACCGGAGTCATCATCCTGCTGCTCGGCGCCGCGGCGCTGGCGATGGCCCTCGCGTTCCGCGGCGGCCAGGGACGCGGCGAGCGCGCCGGCCACCGGCCCGGAAGCTGGTAGGACCCGGTCCACCGGAAAGGTCACCGGAAACCGGTCGCGAACCGGGAGAAATTGACAGGAACCCCCGGCATCGGTTGCTCTGACTCGCACCGATACTGAGTGCATGCTCAGCAGCCACCGCCTGAAGGTGCTTCTCGAGGTCTTCAGGGCCGGGAGCATCGCCGGAGCCGCCCGTAGCCTGCGGCTGTCGCCCTCCGCCGTCTCCCATCAGCTCTCCCGGTTGGAGGAGGAGGCCGGGGTGGGGCTGGTGGAACGGTCAGCCCACAGCCTCCGGCTCACGGCGGCCGGCCGCCGGCTGGCCACCCGCGCCCAAGAGGTGCTCGACCTCATCGAGGTCGCCGAGAAGGACCTGCTGGCCCAGGCGCGGGCGGACGCCGGGCAGCTGCGGATCGGTTTCTTCGGCTCCGCGGGCTACCGGCTCCTGCCGATGGCACTGTCCAGCTTCACCACGAGACATCCCGCCGTGGAGCTCGACCTGGTGCTGGGTCAGCCGCACGAACTCCTCCCCGACGTGGAGCGAGGCGCGCTCGACGTGTTGGTCGTCTTCGAACATGCGCTCGATCCGTGGGAGCCGCCGGACGGGGTGGAGGTGACCCACCTGTTCGACGAGCCGCAACTGCTCGTCATGCCGCTCGGCCATCCGGCGGGCCAGCACGCCAGGGTGCGTCTCGCCGATCTGGCCGACGAACCGTGGATCACGACCTTCGGCACGGACACTCCGGTGTCCGTGCTCGAACGGGCGAGCGCGCTGGAGGGCTTCAGCCCCGCCATCCGCTGCCGCAGCGACCATTACGAGGTGACGCTCGGACTGGTCCGGGCGGGGCTGGGTGTCGCGCTCGTGCCCAGCCTTGGCACACACGGCGCGGCAGGCGTACGGATCTGCCAGGTCGACGGGCCGCGGCTCTATCGGCGGATCGGTGCGGCGGCGCGCCCCACCAACCCCAATCCCGCGCTCCGGTCGTTCATCGGTTATCTGCGCGACGCCGCTGCCCGGCTGCGCGTCGGCAGCCGCTGACCCTGATAGTAGCCCGTGATCTTGCGAATACTCGCACATCGAGCCGTGAGCAGGGATTTCACGTTCGTGATCTTGTAGTTTCTCGCACGCCCACCCTCTGAGCGGCGAAAACGCTGTCCATGATCTTGCATTCGCGACTGCAAGATCAGCTAACGCATAGGCGCAGGTCGGAAGGTCTGTCTGCAAGTATCTGCAAGATCACCAAATTGATTTCTGCAGTTCAGGAGGACGGTCTGCGAGAATTCGCAAGATCACGGGACAGGGTCTGGTGGACGGCGGCGGCGATGGCGAGGCCGGCCTGACGGATCGCCCGTACGAGGGCGTGCTCACTGCCCGCCCGGCCGTGTGCCAGCACCGCGTAGCCCGTGCGGCGGGCCCCGACGAGCACCCCCACGTCCGCCCGGGTTCCCGTGTCCGTACCGGTCTTGTTCGCCACCCAGACCATCGGGTACGGCATGGCCCCAGCCGGGATCCGCCGGTCCTCCGCGTCGTGCGGGAGCAGCGCGGGCACCAGGCTCCGGTCGGTGTTGTGCGCCATCCAGCCGATCATCAGCCGATGCCAGGACTCGCCCGCGCCGGGAGAGCCTGCCAGAGATCCGGCCAGGGAGTGCGCCAGCGCGGCGAGTTCGCGTGCCGTGCCGGTCGCGAAGGTCGGCGGGTGCTCGGGCAGCCGGGGCTCGCGGATGCGGTCGTGGATCCGCGTCCTGGACAGCCCGAGTGCGCCGGCCACGGCGTCCACCCGGTCCGGGCCGAGCCGCCGCAGCAGCGCGTTCGTCGCGGTGTTGTCGCTCACCGACGCGGTGAGCAGGGTAAGGTCGGCGATCGTCCACCGCCGGGCCGACAGCGCGGTCAACAGCCCGGATCCCGCCGCGTAGTCGTCCTCCAGCAGGTCGAGCGGCTCGTCGGGGTCGAGCTCGCCGTCCGTCACGCCGCGCGCGACCGCGGCGAGCAGCAGAAGCTTGCCGGTGCTGGCCAGCGGCAGCTCCACATCCTCGTTCACCCCGGCCACCCTGCCTGTCCCGCCCACCTCGGAAACGCACACGGCCAGCGTGCCCGGGCAGCCGGCCGCCAGCGCGGCCAGCCGGCCCGGCAGATCGCCGCCGTCACACATGTCGGGCAGACCGCTCACGGGGTCAGCACCGTACCGGGCCGGGCGTCGGTCTCCTCGCCGTCGCGGACCACCACGGCCCCGCCGACGATCACAGCCGCGACGCCGGCGGGCGGCAGCAGCGGCTCGGCGAACGTCGCCCGGTCGGTCACCGTCGCCGGGTCGAACACCACCAGGTCGGCGTGCGCGCCGTCGCGGATCACCCCCCGCCCGGCCAGGCCGAACCGCACCGCCGTCATCCTCGTCATCTTGTGCACCGCCTCCTCCAGCGACAGCAGGCCCAGCTCGCGCACGTAGCGGCCGAGCACCCGCGGGAACGTGCCCGCCCAGCGCGGATGCGGCCGGCCGCCCGGCTTGGGCACCCCGTCCGAGCCGATCATCGCGTACGGCGCGGCCAGCACCCGCCGGACATCCTCCTCGACCATGGAATGACTGATGATCGTCACCTCGCCGCGCTCGGCGACGAGCAGGTCGGCGGCCACGTCCAGGGGGTCGGCCGCCGCCGCGGCGGCGAGCTCGGCGATCGTCCTGCCCTCCGTCTCCGGGTGGCGTGGCGCGCACGCCACCGAGATCCGGTCCCAGCCGCCGTTGCCGACCGTGTTCTCCCATCCGGCCACGCCCTCGGCGATCGCCCGCCGCATCCGGTCGCGCGCCGCGGGGTCGCCGAGCCGGGCCGTGAGCGCGGCGAGGCCGCCGTCGTTGGCCCAGGGCGGCAGCATCGCGGCCAGCGCCGTACTGCCCGCCGTGTAGGGATAGACGTCGCACGTCACGTCCATGCCGCCGGTCCGCAGCTCCGCGATGCGCGGCAGGGTCCGAGCCGTACGGCCCCACGCGTAGCGGCCGGCCGTCTTGTGGTGCGAGACGTGCAGCGGCGCACCGCTGCGGCGGGAGATCTCCACGGCCTCCTCCAGCGCCTCCTCGACCCGCGACATCTCGTCACGCAGATGCGTCACGTACGGCTTGCCGTGCCTGGCCGCCACGGCGGCCAGCGCGACCAGCTCCTCGGTGTCCGCGTACGTCCCGGGGGCGTAGATCAGCCCGCTGGACAGCCCGGCCGCACCCTGGGAGAGGGACCGGTCGAGCAGCTCGCACATCGTGCGCAGCTCGGCGGCCGACACCGGCCGGTCCACCGGGCCGACCACCCCGGCGCGCAGCGTGCCGTGCCCCACCAGCGAGGCGAGATGGTTGACCCTCGGCACGGCGGCGTGGGCGGCGGCGAAGCCGGTGAAGTCCGGGTAGGCGCCGACGTCGCCGCCGAAGGAGATCGCGGCCTCGGCCCGCATCGCATCGAGGCGCTCCGGCAGCGCGGGAAACAGGCTGGAGCCGCAGTTTCCGCAGATCTCGGTGGTCACGCCCTGCAGCACCGACGCCCGCACCAGTTCCCGGTCACGGCCGCCGTCTCCACCGTCTCCGCCGTCTCCACCGTCTCCACCGTCTCCGCCGTCTTTGCGGAGGACGGCGACGCCGTCGGAGTGGGTGTGCGCGTCGATGAAGCCGGGCGCGACGACGAGCCCGCGGGCGTCGACGACCCGGGCCGCCTCCACCCGGGATCCCGGGGGCAGCACCGTCAACCGCCCGGCGCCCGCCGCCACATCCGCCGGTCTCGCCGGCCGGGCCGTACCATCGACGAGCAGGCCGCCGCTGATCAGCAGGTCGAATCGGCGGCTCACAGGACCTGCCCGAGGAAGGCGCGCAGCCGGTCGTGCCGTGGCGCGGCGAGCACCTCGCGCGGATGCCCACGCTCGACGATCACACCGTCGTCGACGAACACGAGCTGGTCGCCGACCTCGCGGGCGAAGCCCATCTCGTGCGTCACCACCATCATCGTCATGCCGCTCGCCGCGAGGTCGCGCATCACGGCGAGCACCTCCTGGACCAGCTCCGGGTCGAGGGCGCTGGTCGGCTCGTCGAACAGCATCAGCTTGGGCCGCATGGCCAGGCTGCGGGCGATGGCCACCCGCTGCTGCTGCCCGCCGGACAGCTGGGCGGGGTAGTGGCCGGCCCGGTCGGCCAGGCCGACCCGCTCCAGCAGCTCGGCGGCCTCGCGCCTGGCCCGCGCAGCCGGCGTGCCGAGCACGGTGACCGGGCCCTCCATCACGTTCTCCAGCGCCGTGCGGTGCGGGAACAGGTGGAAGCGCTGGAAGACCATGCCGATGCCGCGTCGCTGCCGCGACAGCTCGGCCGGGCGCAACGCGTGCAGCCGCCCGCCGCGCTCGGCGTAGCCCATCAGCTCACCGTCCACCCAGATCCGGCCGGAGTCCGGCGTCTCCAGCCGATTCACGCAGCGCAGCAGGGTGGACTTGCCGGAGCCGGACGGGCCGACCACGCAGACCACCTCGCCCGCCGGGACGTCCAGGCTGATGCCCTTGAGCACCTCGACGGCGCCGAACCGCTTGCGCACCGCGCGCATCCGCACCATGAGGCGGCCAGAAGCATCCGGCTCGTTCATGCGGACTCCTTCGCGAACGGGCGCAGATTGCGGCGCACCCGCGTCGACAGCCGGGCGTGGCCGCGCTCGAAGCGCTTCTCGATGAAGTGCTGGCCCACGCTGGCGACCGTGGTGAGCACCATGTACCAGATCGACGCCACGATGAGCATCGCGATGACCTCGAAGTTGCCGAGGTAGATGCGCTGGGCGACGGTCAGCAGCTCGGCCCCGGCGATCACCGAGACCATCGAGGTGGTCTTCAGCATCGAGATGAACTGGTTACCGGTCGGCGGGATGATCACCCGCATGGCCTGCGGCAGCACCACGCGGCGCAGCACCTGCCGGTGCGACATGCCGAGCGACTCGGCCGCCTCGCGCTGCCCGGGGTCCACCGACCTGATGCCCGCACGCACGATCTCGGCCATGTAGGCGCCCTCGTTGATGGCCAGGCCGAGCAGCGCGGCCGTGAACGGCGTGATCACCTCGTTGGCCTGCCACTCGATCAGCTTCGGGCCGTCGAACGGCACGCCGATGCCGAAGCTCGGGAAGACCAGACCGATGTTGAACCAGAAGATCAGCTGGACCAGCAGCGGCGTGCCGCGGAAGAACCAGGTGTAGAGCGCCGAGGTGGCGCGCAGCACCGGACTGTCGGACAGCTGCATCACCGCGGCCAGCACGCCCAGCACCAGGCCGATGACCATGGACAGCACGGTGAGCTGGATCGTCACCCACAGGCCGCCGAGGATCCTGCCGTCCTCGAGGTAGCCGACGATGACGTCCCAGTGCAGGTTCTCGTTGACGATGATCGTGTACGCCAGCCAGGCCAGGAAGGCGATGGCGGCCGCCGCCGCGAGCCACCGGCCGGGCCGCGGCGGACGCACCGCGTCGACCGGCAGCTCGGGGTCGACCGGTGGCTCGACGGCGTCGCCCGGTTCCGCTGCGGCCCGATCCGGGGTCACTTCCACGGCTGGGTGTTGACGAGAACGCCCGGCACCCCGTTGGCGGCCACGCCGTACTTGTCGAGCACGGCCTTGTAGCCGCCGTCGGCCTGCAGCTCCTCCATGGCCTTGGCCACGGCGTCGCGGAGCCCGGTGGCACGCTTGTCGATCGCGATGCCCCACGGCCCGGCGTCGTACTGCTCGGGCAGGACGTCGTACTTGCCGGTGTCGTTGGCGTACATGACGGCGACGGGGGAGTCGACGATCGTGGCCACCGCCCGGCCGGAGTCAAGCGAGAGCAGGCCGGTGGGCGCGTCCTCACTCTGCATGATCTTCATCTTGGCGGTGCACTTCTCGTTCTGCCGCTCGCCGATCGCGAGGTTGGAGGTGCCCTTGGCCAGGACCACGCTCTTGCCGCAGAGGTCGTCGAGCGACTTGATGCCCTCCGGGTTGCCCTTCTTGACCATGATCGAGCCGCCGGCGTTGAAGTAGTCGACGAAGTCGACCGCCGCGCGCCGCTCCTCGGTGTCGCTCATCGAGGACAGCACGACGTCCCAGCGGCCGCTCTGCAGACCCGGGATGAGCCCGTCGAAGGCGGCGTTGGTGATCGTGAACTTGAGCCCGAGCTTGGCCGCGATGGCCGCCCCGAGATCGGGGTCGACGCCGGTGAGTTCCTGGGTGCCCTCCTTGTACATCTCCATGGGCGGGTAGCCCTCGGAGGTGGCCACCCGAAGCTCCCCGGTCTCGCGTACGGCCTCCGGAACGAGATCCTTCGCCGTCTTGCCCGCCGCGGCCGCAGCACCCTCGCCCGCGGTGGTTTCCGACGACGACCGCCCGCAGCCGCCGGCGAGCGCCGTCACCACCAGCGCGCCGACGATGGCCGTGAATAGGCGATTTGTCATGAAACCTCCTCTTATGAACGATTGAGATTATGCTGGTCTGCGGAGGTCAAGTGCCAAAGCGTTGTGACAGCTTGCGGGCCTGAGCATCGAAACCTTCGACGCTCAGGGCGGGTGAGCGCGGACGACGGCGGCGCACGGACCCCCCACCCCCAACCCCCCACCGTGATCTTGCGAATACTCGCACGCATGGCTGCTGACCTGCGTGTTTGTTATTCGTGATCTTGCAGAAACTCGCACGCATGCCCCTTGGTCAGGGGAAACGCCTTCCGTGATCTTGCACTGCGAGATCACGGAAGGTTGAGGCGCAGGTCAGCCGTGTCGTGTGCGAGTTTCTGCAAGATCACGAACGCGTGAGTGCAGGTCACGGCGTCGCCTGCGAGTATTCGCAAGATCACGCGATGGGGTTCGGGTTGGGTCGCGTCGATCCCGCTCTCCCTTATCGTGAACTGCCTTCTTCGCTGACCTCTGTCGTCCGCGGCGGCGGCTTCACTCTGTCCGGGCCGGGAACGCTCCGGGGCCGGTTGCCACGCGCAACCCCAGCCTCCCCTTCCGGCCAAGAGTCCAGAAAGAGCAGACGGCGGGATCTTTGGGACGCACTTTCGGTAAGTCAGATCCTCGAATGCCACGGGAAACACTTGCGCAAAGAGGGCTGGACGAGTTCCGACAGCACGATTGAGGATCGGAATATGGCCGCTCGGGTGTGCTTGTCACCCGAGAAAATTCACCCCCTTTTCCCAATCAGTCATTTTCGCCGTACGGCGAGACAGGGACGGGGTGAAATCGTGCTCGGCCATTTCGCGGTCCAGGAAAACCTGGAGGCCTGACCTGCCTAAGCCCGATCCGGGCCAAAGGAGGGAACATGCATCGGAAATCCAGACGACTCGTACTAGTGGCTCTGTGCGCCTCGACGCTGACCACCGGTGGCGTCGCGCTGATGAGCGGCCCCGCCATGGCCGCCACCGCCGGCGCGACCCTGGCGCCGAGCGCCGCGTACGGCATCGCGACGGCCGCTACGTGGGATGACGGCTGCGCCGGACTCTCCGAGTCGTCTTACACGACTTCCGAGGTCGCGCTGCCGCTCGCCGCACCCGAACTGTCCACGGTCTCCATGCCGGTCATCGCGCAGCCGGTGATCGCGCAGCCGGTGATCGCGCAGCCGGTCCTGGCGGAGCCGATGAGGGTCTCGGTGAGCGTTCGCCCCGAGTTCGCGGCCCCGCGTTACTACCGGAGCGAGCGGTTCGTGAGCGAGCCGATCTCCTACCGGTACCGCGGCGCACGGTTCGTGAGTGAACTCGAACCGGTCGGGTT
This sequence comes from Sphaerimonospora cavernae, assembly GCF_042435035.1. NCBI lineage: Bacteria > Bacillati > Actinomycetota > Actinomycetes > Streptosporangiales > Streptosporangiaceae > Sphaerimonospora > Sphaerimonospora cavernae. Next base: position 177,948 of record NZ_JBHMQT010000057.1, on the reverse strand, counting down.
CCAGTCGGAGCTCAGCGCGATGACGTCGCGCGCCGAACGGCGCATCGAAGCGGCGACGAGCCGGGGGGAGGCCCGCATCGAGCAACGCGCGGATGTGGCCGAGGCACGAATCAAGCGTACGGAGAGGAAGGCCGAGCGGCGCCTCATCCGCAAGGAGCGCAAGCTCGAACGCCGTCTGGCGCGAGCCGCCTGGCGCCACCTCGACCCGTGAGCCGAGGACCCGTGAGCCGAGGACCCGTGAGCCGAGGACCCGTGAGCCGAGGACTCGTGAGTCGAGCCAACATTTAGCCGGTCACGGCCGGTCAAAGGATGGCCCCGCACTTCGGTGCGGGGCCATCCGCGTTACGGAGCCTCCCGGCAGGGCTCCTCGGATCGGGACTGCTGACCGGCGGCTTCCGGCTTGCCGGGTCGGCGCAGGTATGGCTCAGCGGCCGCTGATCACGAACCGCACCGGTTCACCGAGGACGGCGGCGGCCGCGGGGAGGTCGGCAAGTCGGGCGGCCAGTGTCTCGCGGGCCAGGTCGGGCGGTAGCACGTCGGTGAACTTGAGACCCCGGAGCGCCCTGTCGTCCACATCGGGCCGGCGCAGGCGGTCGCGCAGAACGTCGACCGCCTGCAGCCACGTCTCCCGGTCCAGATCGTTCCTCAGCCTGATGCGCAGATCGTCGCCTCGGTGGGTGGGATCCGCCAGCGGTCCGAGCGTGCTCCTCAGGGTGGCGTTGGCCCGCTGTCCCGCCCACGTCCACCAGTGGACGTCGCCGCCCTCACGTGCGATCACCGTCGCGTCGGGGTGCACGGTGTCCGCGTGTTCCTCACGCAGCCGCGCGAGGACGGAGGTCGATCGGCGGGTGAACCTTACCGGGGGATCCGCGCCCAGAACGACGTCGCGCATCGCACGGGTGAGCGGATGGGAGAGACCGGTGGAGGCCGATGACGCCCAGCGGGCATCGCCGCCGGTGCCCTCGACCGGCTGTACGAAGCACCGCCGCCGCTTCCAGTCGATCCAGTCCACCTGCCAGGTGCGGCCGGCGAGCAGCAACAGCCGCCGCCCGGGCGCCGCGCTGGTCAGCACCGCCGGGTCGGTCCGCCCGATCTCCGTTCGGCCCTGAACCACGGTGAACTCCGGCGGTGCGGTGAACACGGCGGTCAGATCCATGAAGTGCCGTCGTCCGAAGCGTTGCTCCGCTTCGGGACCGACGAGCAGCCCGCCGCCGTCGCGTTCGAGGAAGCCCTCGGCGATCAGATGGTCCAGCACCTGCCGGGCTGTGGAACGCCGGAACGGGCCGACGCCGTTCCACCAGTCCGGCCACAGCGCGTCGCCGATCCTTCCCTCCTGCAGGGTGAGTGCGAGGAGTTGCTGGGCGACGATGTGCCGGGGTTCCGGGGGCGGCAGCGCGGGTTCGACCTGTCCGCGGCCCCACAGCACCAGGAGTCCGGCCGCCGCGAGCAGGTCGTCGTCGGTCATCGTCAGCATCAGGCAGTTGCGTCGGGTGCCGGCCCTCCGGCCGGTACGGCCCAGCCGCTGGAGAAACGAGGCGACCGACCACGGCGCGTTGATCTGCACCACGCGGTCGAGGTCCCCCACATCGATGCCCAGCTCCAGGGTCGAGGTGGAGACGATGACGCAGTCGCGGGACTGGGCGAACGCCTCCTCCGTGCGGCGGCGCTCGTCGGCCGCGAGAGAGGAGTGGGAGACGAAGGTGGTGATGCCGTGCCCGCGCAACGCCTCTGCGAGCTCCTCCACCGTCCGTCTTGAGTCGCAGAAGACCAGCCGCTTCTCGCCCTCGTGCAGGGTGGCGATCACGCGTGCGGCGTTCGGGATCGATCCCACGTAGTCGAGTTCGATGTCCGGCTCGGCCGCATCCGAACGTGACTCGGGGGAGACGACCCGCGCCGGGCGCTGCCCCACGCCGGAGCCCTGCAGCCAGCGCAGCAGCTCATCGGGATTGCCCACGGTCGCCGAGAGGCCGATCCGCTGGATCGACCGCCCCGCCAGCCGCGACAGCCGTTCGAGCACGAACAGCAGATGCCAGCCGCGGTCGTCCCCGGCGAACGCGTGGACCTCGTCCACCACCACGCCTCGCAGGTCCGCGAGCAGGCGGCGGTGGTCCACCGTGGTGCTGATGAGCATGGACTCCAGCGACTCGGGGGTGGTCAGCAGGATGTCGGGCGGATCGCGCAGGATGGCCTGCCGCCGGGAGCCGGGCACATCGCCGTGCCAGAGGCCCACCCGCCTGCCGAGCCAGTTCGCGTACGTCTCCAACCGGGGCAGCAGGTTGTTGAGCAGGGCTTTCAGCGGGCAGACGTACAGCACCGACAGGCCCGTCCAGGTCTGCTCCTCCATCGCCGACAGCAGCGGGAACACGGCGGCCTCGGTCTTGCCGCCCGCTGTCGGCGCGATCAGCAGCGCGTCCCGCCCTTCCCTGATCGGGTCGAGCGCATCGGCCTGCAGTGGTCGCAGCCGCGGCCAGCCCAGCGTGTTCGTGACGTGGTAGGCGAGCGTCGGATGCAGGGCGACGGTCGGCGGGGTCATGGCAGGTCGAGCTCCACCTCGTCGGCGGAGACGGCGGAGACGGCGGTCCGGCCGCGGCGGAAAGCGTTCCGCTCATCGTCGTTGTCCAGTTCGGCCTCGGTCACCCTGGCCTGCCCGTAGTCGCGGCGTGGGTCGAATCCCTCGTGGTCCGACACCCGGTAGAGCACGTCGGCGACGAGCTTGCGCAGGAAGATCCGCGGCGCGGCCCCGACTCCCAGGGATCCGGCGACCGACGTGGCCAGATCCTTGATGTAGGCGTCGTCGACGAGGTTTCTGATCCGTTGTTCGGCCGGATCCCCCTGCGCGTACAGGTCGCGTACGGCACAGCCGAGCTCGACCAGTTTGTCCCGGTCGAAGCCGGTGAGGCGGAGCTGTACGGCACGGGTGGTGTCGAAACGCGCGTCGGTCTGGAAGTCGACGTGCAGCCGCTGGGCGAGCGGGGTGAGCCGTTGCACCCCCTGCTGCCCGTCGTAGAAGGCGGGGGTGCCGGTGATGACGAGGTAGAGGCCGGGGAAGCGGCCCTTGTCGATCTCGTCGATGAGCTGCCGCAGCGCGTTCAGGCTGCGCTCCCGGAGGTCGCCGCGCATCCGCTGCAGCGTCTCGACCTCGTCGAGCACGAGCAGCAGCCCCGGATATCCGCAGTCGCGCAGCACCACGAGCAGGCCCTGAAGGAAGTTGAGTGCGAGGCTCGAGTCGAGGTCGCCCTTGAGCCCCGCGTAGCGGCGGACACTGGCCGCCACGTGCGGTTCGCCGCCCACCCAGGCGAGCAGGCCGTCGGCGGTCGCGTGATCGCCCTCCAGGCGCGCCCGCCGGTAGAAGCGGAGCGCGGTCGCGAACGCGGGGGCGTTCTTCGAGGTCTCCGCGAGGCGCGACTCGATCAGGTCGTCGACCGCCGTCGCCATCGCCCGCCGGTCGCTCTTGGCGATCCCGGTGTCGTCTTCCAGGGCGAGGAGCCAGGTGTCCACGATGTCGCGCAGCGCGCTCGGCGGTGAGGTGGCCGTGCTCAGGGCGCCGACCAGTGCCCGGTAGACGGTCTCCGGCCGGTGCAGCGGCGTGATCCGCTCCGAGATCTGGACCTCACTGGTGGCCATCTTCTTCCGCTTGGCCCGCTCCGCGAGCCACCGGGCGAAGAACGTCTTGCCCGAGCCGTACTCGCCGCGGACGGCCTTGAATCCGGCGTGGCCCCCGGTGACCGCGTTGAGTTCCTCGTCGAGCACCTTCTCGAACCGCTCCATGCCGACGGCGAACAGGTCCAGGCCGGCGCTGGGCACCGTGCCGCGTCCCAGGGCGCTGATGATCTGCCGGCGCCTGGCCCGGCTGACCTTCGGTGTCACGGCTCAACCTCCTCGAGGAACTGCTCTTTCAGCAGCGTCACGTTCATGGACACGGTCTGATCACCGTCCTTCAGTGCGATCACCTCGGAGCCCTCGACGTTGAGCAGCCCCTTCAGCGCCCCGATGAGCAGCGGCACCCGGTCGGCGGGCTCGTTCAGCCGTTTCGCCAGCTTCACGACCGGGAACCGCCCGTTGCCGGCGTCGAGATCGTCGATGAGGCGCGCGACCCTGTCGTCGTCGATCGCGACCCCCCGTGGAGCCAGCCTCCGCTGCTCGGCGAACGCGACCGACGCGATCACCCGCTGCCCCAGCGTCGGTACGGGGTCCGGCCTCGGCGGGGTGACCACGGAACCGGTCCGCCTGCCCGATGGGTCGATGGGCGTCCACTCCCGCTCGGGCGGCTGGGACTGCGGCGGAGCGGAGACCGCGGAGTTTCTCGTGGCCGGTCTGCTGACGGGTACGCTGTCGCGCTCTTCTGGGGGCGGGGAGATCGACGCGGCTGGGCCCGAGGGGAGCGTCGAGCTGGACGGCTGCGGGCGCGTGGGGCGCGTCACCGCGATGCGCTTGCGCCCGTCGAGCGCCTGCGCCCATTCGGCCGCGCTCGGGCGGGTGCCGCGTGTCCCCTGCGCCCTGTTGAAGAGTTCGGTGACCGCCGTGATCACCTGGTCCGGCAGGCCGGACAGGAGCATCAGGTCCTGGCCGGGCCGTACGCTCGCGGTCCGCGACAGCACCCGGCCGACGAGCAGCGCGAGCTTGTAACGGTCGGTGTCCAGGTCAGGACCCGTGGACGGCTGGTGCGGATCGTCCCAGTCGGGGGTGTGCGCCTGCCGCAGCACCGGTTCCGCTCCGGTACGGCGCAGGCCGTCGCAGTCGAGCATGAAGACCTGGTACGGCCGGCCCGGACGCCACAGGAGGTTCCGGAAGGACAGGTCGCCGATGATCCAGCCGGTGTCGTGCAGCAGGGCGATCAGCTTTGCGGTCTTCTGGGCGATCTCCAGGCGGCCCTGGATGTCCGGCTGGTGCAGGTCCTCCCAGGCCCAGTTCGGCTGATACAGCAGGTACTGCAGCTCGACCAGCTTGGGCTTTCCGCCGATCGGTCCGTAGAACTCCTCGGGCACGCGTCGCATGAGGAACCCCGTGACGCGGCTCCCCTCGACGACCCTGGCGAGCGGCCAGGCGCACTGCGCCAGCAAGGAGCCCTGTGCTGACAAAGAGCCCTGTGCCGACAGGGAGCCCGCGGACCCGGCCGGCTGCCGACGGCCGAAGTCGACGAGTTCCGCCAGGGCCACGCTGTTCACAGCGCCCGCCTGCGGCATGTACTCCTTGTAGACGAGGTTCTCCGGCCCCGGCACCCGGATGACCCTCCCCTGGCCGCCTTCGCCGAGAGGCTCGGATTCGAGGACAAGCGTGCCGCGCTGTCGGTCGTACGGATGGGGGGTGAAGGTCATTCATACCCTCCAGATGCACACGGCGGTCCGGTCGTCGTCGTACGTCTTCGCCTGGAAGCTCATCTGCCAGAAGAACTCGGGCAGCGACGGCGGGTCCGGGCGGCTCCACCACTCCGCCAGCTGTTTCCTCACCTGCGGCACCAGCAGCATCGGCCTGTCCAGGCCGTCGGTGGACAGCAGCAGCATGTCGCCCGGGTAGAGATCCACCGTGACGACCTCGACCTGCTCGAAGTCCCGGGGCAGGGCGCGGGTAGTCGAAGTGGCGACGGCCTCACCCCCGTCGGCCTCGTCCCCGTCAGCCTCCGCGAAGCACGGCGCCCACTCACCCTTATAGAGATGCCAGGCGCCGCAGTCGCCGACACGCATGATGTGGGCGCGGTGCCGGGACCCGTCGGGCGACTCCTCGACGACGGCCGCGAGGAACGTCGTCGACAGCTGGTCCGGCGTCACCGATTCCCTGGCCGCCCGTTCGTTGATCTCGCGGGCGATGTTCTCGATGAAGCTTCGCGCGGCTGTCCCCAGCTCCGTAGGGCTGGAAAGGCCGGGCAGCCTGTCCGGGGCTACCTCGCAGGCCGTGGCGGCCCCGACGTGTGAGCGCTCCTTGCTGCCCAGCCCGTCCGCCACACAGGCGAGCAGCGTGCGGTCGCCGTCATGCCAGAGGCCCATCGCATCTTGCCGGGGAGTGCCGAAATACCGGTGCGCGTCGCCCCTGATCGAGGTGGCCCGCACCACGAGGCCGCGGAGGTCGGCGCCGTCGATCTCGGTGTCCGGCCGCCGGACCTGGGGCAGCGGCCCGGGCCGCGAGAGCAGCCTCGGCCTGCGGCCGAAGACGAGCGGTTCGGGGAACGCGGGTACGGCGTCCGCCCCCGACGCCTCGGCTCGTGCGGCTCCCTGCACCTGTTCCATATGTGGTCCCTCTTCCAGTCCGGATCCGTGGTCGCCTTGTGCGCGCGGTCAGATCGGGTCGGCGGGCAGGACGGTGTAGCCCGTCGCGTGCTGGGGGAAGGACAGATGCGCCGCTCCCGAGGGGTCGGCGGACGACGCGATGGCCGACTGGACCACGGAGTTGAGCAGCTGCCGGGCGAACTCGCGGAGCGCCTGAGCCGGCGAGAGATTGCTGTCGGCGATGAACGCCCGGAACGTGGCGACCTGCTGCAGGGTCGCCTGGTCCACATCGCCGAAGCCGAAGGCCAGGATGTGCGGGTGGGCTCTGAACGTCTCGCTCGTCAGCTCCTTGTGCTCGACGTGCCAGTCATGCGTGGGAAGCCCGTCGGTGAGGAAGAACACCGTGGGCCGGTACGGCGTGTGCCCGGCCTGCTTCAGGGCCGCGATGTCCTGTTCGATCGTGTGCTTGAGCAGGGAGAACGCCGCGCCGTAGTTGGTGGCGCCACGCGGGGCGAGCAGCGGGATCGAGTGCACGTCGTTGAGGTCGGCGAGCGGCAGCAGCACCTCGGCGTCGGTGCTGAATCCGATGATGCCGAGCCGGGCGCGGTCGGCCACGACCGGGTTGCTGGCGATCTCCTGGTAGATCTGGGGGAGCTCCTGGTTGATCGCGTCGAGCGGCGGACCCTGCATCGAGTACGACTCGTCGCAGACCAGGTAGAAGGGGAGTACCTGTTCGCTCATCAGATGAGCCTCAACTTTCTGGGGTGGGTGAGCAGCTGTCGGAGACGAAGTAGATCTCCATGGAGATCGATCCGCTGGGGGCGGCGAGGTCGTGGAAGTTCCGGGTCGCGGCGGTCTGGAAGATGCCGGGAAACCCCTTGCGTGCGGCCGCGTTGACCCGGGTCGCCAGGTGCACGCCGTCGCCGGCGCCACCGTTGGCGCCGAAGGTCAGCACCATTCCGGCGTGCCGGCCGGTGAGATGCTTCTTGTGCTTGCGCAACTCCCGCTTCACCCGGGTGATCATTTCCGCGTCCGAGGCGCCGGGGCTCACCCGGAAGGAGACCTTGACGGGCTTGGCGCTCACCCCGGTGATCTGCCTGGCACACGGAGACGGGGAGGGGCTGGGCGACGGGCTGGGTGACGCCGTTCCCTTGCCCGCGACGGGCTTGGCAGGGACCGGAGGCGGTGCCTGCGCGCCGAGCATGATGATCGTGAGGCCGAGCAGCAGGTCGGCGAACAGCCACCCTGCGAGGAGCGTGACCGATCCCCGGCGGCCGCTCACGTACGATCTCCATTTGCCCCCTCGAAGCCGTTTACGGCGTCGCCGGGGCCACCGGGGCCACCGGGGCCACCGGACACTCCGGGGGCACCGGGCACGTCGGCCGCTCCGGTGACGGCGTGGTGCGCGTCGTTCGCCGTGACAGCCGCCAGTCCGGCCGAGATGGCCGTGCCGGCCTGCCGTACCGCGTCGTCGAGTCGTGTGATGGCGGAACGCAACCCGCCGAGTTCGGGACCGGTGACCTCGCGGACGGCCGACGGGACCTCCTGAAGGGCACGGGTGAGGTCGGCGGGCAGCTCATGCAGCCTGTGCAGCTCACGCAGACCGTTCAGCTCGCGCAGGCCCTCGAGTTCGTGCAGGTTGTTCAGCTCGTGCAGGCTGTTCAACGCGTCCCGGGTCTCCTCCAGCAGGTGTACGGTTCGTCCGGCGGTGTCCGAGACCATCTCGATGCGCGACGCGTGTGCGCTCGCCGTCTCCGCCCAGTCGTCCAGGGCCTCCTTGACCTCGGCGCCCGTGTGCCCGAACGCGGCCGTGAGCGCGTCGCCGGAGTCTGTCCAGCACACGGCTGATCCGGTCACCGCTCAGGGTCGCCGCCGCCTCCATCCGGTCCACCGCCGAGCCGAGGCCCGCGGTGGTGCTCACCAGTTCACCGATGCGACTGTCCAGGTCCTTCGCGGTCTCGCGCACGGCCTGCCCGGTCGCGTGCGTCATGTCCTGCACGGCCTGTCCGGTCGCGTGGGTCATGTCCTGTACGGCCTGGCCGGTGGAGGCGGCCACGTCCTTCATCGTCTGACCGGTGAGCGCCGTCATCTCGTCGAGCGTCCGCTGTACGCCGCGGGCGGCGTCGAGGATGACGTCTCCGAGCCGGTCGCCGACGCGGCCCACCGCCGCGTCGGTCCGCTCGCCGACGGAGTCGATGGCATATCCGGTCCGTTCGACGGCCTGCAGCAGGGTCTCCGCGGAGGAGGTGACCGCGGTGAGGTGTTCGTCCAATGTCTTGATCGAGCGCTGCACGTCGGCGACGCCCGTCTTCAGCGCGGCGGTGGCCTGACCGGTGGCGTCGAGCGCCGTGTTCAGCGATTCCATCACCTGGGTGTGGACCTTGCCGATGGTCTCACCCATCCGGTGCATCTCGGCGGCGCTCCTGGTCAGCTCGGCCTGGAAGCGGGCGGGGGAGGACAGCCGGACCTGTGAGAGCACCAGGGTCGCCCGGGTGAGCGCGCCGAGGAGCCGTCCCCGGATCCTCTCCGCCTGCTCGTCGGCCCGCTGCTCGACAGTGCGCTGAAGGAGCCGATCGGCGAGGGTGACGACGATGAGGACGCCGATCACTCCCAGAGTCATCTGGGCCACGTTGTCGAACCGCAGCCAGCCCGCCAGGCGGCCGTCGAATCCCTGCTGCCACATCTCCAGGAACGGCCGGCGGGCGGCCTCGACGCCCCCGGTGGCCAGGGCCTCGCCGTACGCCGTCGTCGCGTCCTTGAGGCCGTACCAGGTGACGGCGATGGGCAGGAAGACGAGCACGGGCTGGACCAGGCTGATGATCTTGAGTAGCCAGTGCCAGCGGGAGCCCTCCGGAGCAGGCCGGACCGACTCGCTTGGGGGGAAGGCGGCGAAGAGGTCCACCTCGCACCACTGCTCGGCCTGGTTCGGCGTCATGATGGCCCGCGACAGCTCCTGAAGCTGCTTGGCCCGGGGCTGCAGCTCCGGAAGGGCGGCCAGATCACGAAGCAGCTCACTGGCAAGCTTCTGGTCAGTCACGAGATGTCCGTTCTCCTGTTCCGCGGGGCGATGGGGTTCATGTCGACGACGGTGCTCTCGCGCCACGGTTCACCCGTGGCGCAGCTGCTCTTTGAGACATCCAGGCTCATTCAATCATGCTGTGAATTGAAGTCACAAGCAGGTCGCTAAGATTTGAGCCTCCGATGCAAGGGCGCCCGTTGGCGAACCCGAAGGTGTGATCGCTGGGAGTGCGAGCCGCTGATCGAAGATCCAGAAAGCCGTCTCCACCTCTCACCATGCCGCATCCACATCGTCGTTCGCTTCCGCTGGAGTCACGATCGGATCACATAGGTGATCGTCGTGGCGGTCACACCGTCAGCTGGTACAGCCGCTCGGTGCGCCACTCGACCAGCATCACGGTGGCGTCGTCCTGGAGCCGGCCGCGCTGGTGCCGCAGGATGGAGTGGATCAGGCGGCGCAGGGTCTCCGGAGCGGAGGTGCCGTCCGCTTCTCGTTTGATGACGAAGTCGCTGAAGCGCCGCAGCCCGAACAGCTCTCCCTCGGGGGTCTGCGCCTCGACGATGCCGTCGGTGTAGAGCAGCAGCCGGTCACCGGGCTCGAGCTGGCGGCGGGAGAGCACGGCGGCCGGGCCCAGGCTGAGACCCATCGGGGTGTCCGGCGGGGTCTCCAGCACGGACGTCACCCGCCCCTGCCGCAGCAGCAACGGCGGTGGATGCCCCCGGTTGACCCAGGTCAGCCAGCCGGTACGGATGTTCAGCTGGGCCAGGATGCCGGTGGCGAAGCGGGACCTGGCGAACTGGTCGGCGATCGCCGCGTCGATCGCGTCGCTGATGGCGAGCAGTTGGATGCCCCGCCGGCGGCGTTGGTTGCGATAGGCGCCCAGGGCGATGGTGGCGGTCAGCCCGGCCGACAGGTCATGCCCCATGGCGTCGAAGATGCCCAGGTGCAGGGTCTCTCCGTCGAGGGAGTAGTCGAAGGCGTCCCCGCCGATGGAGTAGGCGGGCTCCAGCGCCGCGCTCACCGACACCTTGTCCGTGGAGTAGTTCCGGATCGGCATCAGGGTCCACAGCACCTCGGCGGACAGTTCCATCTCCTCGGTGCGCACCATCCGCACGAAGGCGTCGCTGGAGGCGCGCTTGCTCACCACCAGCAGGGCGATCAGCCCGCCCAGCTCCGCGGCGATCCGCTTGGTGTCCTCATCGACCACGGGCACGGTCACGCCGAGCACGCCGACCCGTTCGGTGCCGTCGAGCATCGGCACCCACAACCGTCGTGGTCCTTCACTGCCGAGCGGCTCGGCCGACTCGGCGGCGGACGGGTCGGGGGTGGGACGGGCCTGAACGATCTCCAGATTGCGGAAGGCCCGTCCGGCCACCGTCGTGTCGATGGGAAGCCGATCGAGCGTCTCGCCGTACACGTCGCGCTGGCCGGGCAGCGGCACGAGGTAGAGCGGCCGGAGACTGGCGACGTAGATCATGATCTCGGAGAAGCCGAGCGGCTGGACGTGCTGGATGACCGAGGCGGCAAGGTCGTCCAGGGGGGTCAGGTGATGGGCGCGTACCAGACCTCCCCAGATCCGCCCGATGTCAGGACCGTTCACGCGTCGCTCTCCCGCTCGCAATGTCCAACTCCTACCCCCTTACCCCCAGGATCGGCGTTGAGGGCTGATCTTCGTCCATTGGGTGGGGGATCTGGCAGGCCACCGGCAGGGCCATCGAGACCGCGAACCAGCGGGCGGCGCCACGCCATCCCGGCTGCCGCAGTACGAGCAACGCGGCGAAGAAGACCGGGTAGACCAGGGCCAGCTCGGGCCGGACGAGCGGCGCGAGACCGAGGACGACCACCAGCGGGAGCGCCGGGCCGCCCGAAGCCGCCCGGACCAGCAGCCACCAGGACGAACCTATCCACGCGAACGCCAGACCGGTTTCCAGCCCGGAGGTCGCGAACTCCCAGAACGGCGGCAACGCGAGGACGATCAGCACGCCGGCCGGCAGGAGCGGGCGCGAGCCGTCGTGCAGGGCCATGGCGCCGAGCATGGCGAACACCACGGCGCCGACCGTGCACACCAGGCCGAGCATGACCGAGACGTAGGCCACGTCGCTCCGGCTCATCCAGGAGACCAGCGCGACCAGACAGGTCCAGGCCATGCTGGTGTTGGCCTCGACGCGCTCACCGATGTTGAAGACCGGCCCGTTGCCCGCGACCAGCTGCCGGACGGTCCGTACGGCGATCAGGCCGTCGTCGCTGATCCAGCGGTTCTGCCATCCCGCGAGGCCCATCACGGCCGCGGCGGCCACCGTGATCGTACGGTTCCATGTCCGCACGGACCGGCGCGGGTCGATCCGCACAGCTCGTCGCCCCTCTTCCCCGCGGGGAGGCGTCTCCTGGCTCACGCCACCTGCCCGCCTGTCCACCTGTTCACCTGTCCGACCATCCGGATCCCGGCCGCTGGTGATCAAAGCTAGTCGACCATGACGGTGGAGGAGGCCGTCAGGTTCCAAGTCACGGTGGTATCGATCGTGAAGCGAAAACACAAACATATGGAAAAGCAGTGCCGCCTGGCGTAGATTCCGCCGTGCGCTATCGGGTGGATCTTCGGGTGGGCGGACTTGGACCGTTTTCGCCGGTCGTTAGGAAGATGCCCTTACTGTGTCTTGGTGTAGCGGAGGCCGGTGAACGCCGGCAAGGGGCGGCGGCGAGGAGCGAATGTGACGACTGCGACATCGCGGGAGCCGTCCATCGGGGAACTGGTCGCCGTACGCGGCCAGCGATGGGTGGTGAGCGACGTCGACGGCTCGGGCGTCAGCACGATGGTCACGCTGCAGAGCGTGGAGGACGGCCGGTACGGCGACACGCTCGACGTCGTGTGGGAGATCGAGCCGGGCCGCCGGGTGCTGCCGAGCGGTTCGCTGCCCGAGGTGACGCCCGACGGGTTCGACCCGCCCGAGCGGCTCGCCGCGTTCCTGGACGCCATCCGCTGGTCGGCGGTCACCAGTGCCGACGTGAAGACGCTGCAGGCGCCGTACCGCTCGGGTGTGGCCATCGAGGACTACCAGCTCGAACCGGTCTCCCGGGCCCTGGACGCGCCGAGGGTGAACCTGCTGCTCGCCGACGACGTTGGCCTCGGCAAGACCATCGAAGCCGGACTTGTCGCCCAGGAGCTACTTCTCCGCCACAGAGCACGAAAAATCATGATTGTCTGTCCGGCCGGGCTCACGCTCAAATGGCAGGACGAGATGGCCGAGAAGTTCGGCCTCGACTTCACGATCATCGACACCGAGCGGTGCGCGCTGGTCCGCCGCACCCACGGCAGCGCGGCCAACCCGTTCACGGTCTATCCGCTCAGCATCGTCAGCCTGCCCTGGCTGCGCGGCCAGAAGGCCCAGCGGCTGCTCGACGAGGTCCTCGACCCGGCCGCCATAGAGCGCCGCTTCGACCTGCTGATCCTCGACGAGGCCCACCACGTCGCCCCGGCCGCGCCGCGCCAGGTCTACGCGGTCGACTCCCAGCAGACCAAGCTGATCCGCCGCCTGGCCCCGCACTTCACCCACCGGCTGTTCCTGTCGGCGACCCCGCACAACGGCTATCAGGCGTCGTTCACCGCCCTGCTGGAGATCATCGACGACCAGCGGTTCGCCCGCGGCGTTGACCCCGACCCGGCGGCCGTGAAGGAGACGGTGATCCGCCGCCTCAAGCGGCACATCGTCAACGCCGACGGCACCAAGCGCTTCATCGAGCGAGAGGCCCGCGCGATCCCGGTGGCGTACCCGGCCGACGAACGCGCGGTGCACGAGCTGCTCAAGCGGTTCGCGAAGGCCCGCCGCGCGACGCTCAACGCCGACACGAAGGGCCGCAAGGCCGCCGACCTGGTCACGCTGCTGCTGAAGAAGCGCCTGTTCTCCAGCCCCGCCGCGTTCGCGCACACCCTCGACGTCTACCTGGACACGGTACGGGAGCCCCTGCCATCCGCCGTCACGTCCCTCGACGAGGGGGAGGAGGAGTGGCTGGAGGACTTCTGGGACGACACCGCGACCCTCGACGACGATCCGCTCGCCCAGGCCGAGGACGACGCGATCTCCATGGCGTCGCCGCTGCAGGGCGTCACCGGCGCCGAGCAGGTCGAGCTGCTGACCCGGATGCGCGACCGGGCCCGCGACTACGAGTCCGCCCCCGACGCCAAGGCACGGCAGCTCATCGACTATCTGCGGGCGGTCTGCCGCCCCGACGCGCACTGGACCAACGAGCGGGTCGTGGTGTTCACCGAATATCGCGACACGCAGCGCTGGCTGGTCGAGCTGCTGCGCCAGGAGGACCTCGCCGGCGACCGCCTGGCCGTACTGCACGGCGGCCTGTCGGCCGTCGAACGCGAGCAGCTGCGCGTGGCCTTCCAGAAGGACCCGGCCGAGCATCCGGTACGGATCCTCGTCGCGACCGACGCCGCCAGCGAGGGCATCGACCTGCAGAACCACTGCCACCGGCTGGTCAACTACGACATCCCGTTCAACCCGAACAAGCTGGAACAGCGGATCGGCCGCGTCGACCGGTGGGGCCAGAAACGCACGCCGGACATCCGCCACTTCATCGGCACCGGCTGGGACGGCGCCGTCGACTCCTACGAGGCCGACCTGGAGTTCCTGTCCCGGGTGGCGAACAAGGTCGCCCGGATGGAGGAGGACCTCGGCTCGGTCAACGCCGTGCTGGCCCGGGCCGTACAGCGCCGCGTGCTCGGCGACATCGCCGACTACGACGTCGAGCAGGCGGGCGGTTCGACGGTCGGCTCGGCGGGCGGTTCGGTGGGCGGTTCGGTGGGAGGTTCGGCGGGCGGTTCGGTGGGAGGTTCGGCGGGAGGTTCGGCGGGCGCGGTGCCGGCCGAGGCGAACGTCGGCGAGCAGGTACGGAAGCTCCGCGCCAACCTGACCGACACGGTCGCCGAGCTGCGGATCACCCCGGCGAACGTCAAGCGGGTCGTGGACACCGCGCTGGAGCTGGCCAGGCAGCAGCCGCTCAAGCCGCACCTCGACGAGAAGCACCTCACCGAGGGCCTGTGGGGCGTGCCGCCGCTCACCGGGTCGTGGGCGCGGGCGGCGGTCGGCCTGCTGGCCAAGCCCGCGGGCAGGGACGAGCAGCCGCGCCAGCGGCCGGTGACGTTCGACCCCGAGGCGACGCTCGACCCGGAGGGCCGGGTGCGCGACGACGTCGTGCTGGCCCACCTGGGTCACCCGCTCGTCGGCATGTCCACCCGGCTGCTGCGCGCCGCCGTCTCCAACGCCGAGATCGGCCTGCGCCGCGTCACCGCCGTCGTCAGCGACGACCCGGCGCTGGAGACCACGCTGGTCGGCGCGTTCTGCCGGTTCGTCCTGGTCGGCGGCGACGGTGTGCGGCTGCACGAGGAGGTCCTCCACGCGGGCGGCTGGGTGCCGGAGACCGGCCGGTTCCGCCGCCTGGAGAACCTCACCGTGCTCGGCGGCATCCTCGACCGCGCCCTCACGGGCGGCACCCCTGCCTCAGTGCCCGTACGGCACCGCCTCGCCGAGGCCTGGCCGAAGATCGGCAACTCGGTCCTGCAGTCCATCGACTGGCGGATCGACGGCAAGGACCAGAAACGCGACCAGCTGCAACGTAAGCTCGCCCAGCGCATGGCGGCCGAGCAGGACCGCCTCACAGCCAACCTGGATCGGTTCGAGGCCACCCTGCGGGCCAAGATCGCCGAGGGTGACCAGGGCAACGCGCTGATCAGCCGCATCGAGGCGGCCGGCAGCAGGGAAGAGCGCGACCAATACCGCAGGGACCGCAGATCCTGGGAGGAACGCCTGACCGGCCTCGGCCGCGAGCGCGACCGGGAACTGGCGGCGATCGCGGCACGCTACCGCGACCCCCGGCCGCACCGGTTCCCGGTGGCCGTTGTCTTCGTCGTGCCGAGGCGGGAGGCCACCCGATGAGAAAATTCAGCCGGGACTTCGACCACCAGGGCTGGCTGAGCCTGGTCGAGGTGACCGGGCCGTTCCTCAGCCTCCCGGTGCTGCGCACCACCTGGCCGGCCCTCGACGCGGTCGACAAGCAGCAGCTCGAACGGCTCCGCCTCGCCCACGCCGGCTGGCAGAAGGGCCGCGACCGCCGCGCCTGGATCGAACACGTGCTGCGCGGCCTGCTGCGCTGGGGCCAGGCCGTACACATCGCCCCGACCGACGGCAGCCTCGACCACCTCGCGATCGACGTACCCGAGCACGACACGACGGTCACGCCGAGCTTCGCGCTGGCCGTGCCCGGCCACGCCCCCAAACCGGACACGACGCGGCTGCTCGGCATGGTCAGCAGCGGCCACCCGACGGCCCGCGTGAAGTCGTCGGCATGGGCCGCCACCCCCGCCGACCGGATGGCCATGCTCTGCCGCCACCACGGCATCGAACTGGGCCTGGTCACCGACGGCCGCTGGTGGGCGCTGGTCTGGGCCCCGAGGGGCGGGGTCACCACCACCGCCGTGTTCGACGCGATCCCCTGGCCGGAGCGGGCCGAACGCGACGTGCTGCGCGCCTTCGTCTCCCTGCTCGGCGCCGGCCGGTTCTTCGTGTTCCCCGAGGCCGAACGGCTGCCCGCGCTGCTCAAGGCCAGCCTGGACAGCCAGGAGGACATCACCGAGGCCCTGGGCGTACAGGTCCGCCAGGCCGTCGAGTTGCTGGTCGCCGCGATCGGCCGGGCCGGCGTGCCGGGAGAGGTCACCGCGCACGAGGTCTACCGCGGCGCGGTCTCGGTGATGATGCGGGTCGTCTTCCTGCTGTTCGCCGAGGAACGCGGCCTGCTGCCGTCCGACAACAAGGTGTACGCCACGGCGTACTCGGCCGGCCGCCTGTGCGCCGAGCTGGAGCAGCGCGCGATCGACGGCAGCGAGGAGGAGCTGACCCACAGCCACGCCGCCTGGCACCGCCTGCTCGCGCTGTTCCGCGCCGTGCACAGCGGCGTACGGCACCCGCGGCTGACCATGCACGCCCACGACGGGTCGCTGTTCGACCCCGGCGCGCACGCCTGGATGCCGCTGACCATCGACGACCGGACCGTGCTGCACATGCTGCGCGCGGTGCAGTACGTCGAGGTCGGCACCGGGAAGAACCGCGAACGCCGCACGCTCAGCTTCCGCTCGCTCGACGTCGAACAGATCGGGTACGTCTACGAGGGCCTGCTGTCGTTCGACGGCTTCCGCGCGGCCGACACGGTCGTCGGCCTGGTCGGCAAGGTGGGCCGCGAGGAGGAGGTCGACCTCTTCGACCTCGAGTCCCTGTCCCGGGAGGTCGGCGGCGACACCGAGGCTCTGGCCGGCCGGCTCGCGGAGAAGTACAGGGACTCCGGCATCGGCAGCGTCGCCGCGCTGCGCAAGCGGCTCACGCCCCTGGACGAGACCGACCGGCTGGAGGCCACCCGGCGGCTGCTCGCCGTCACGCGCGGCGACGCCGACCTGGCCGCCCGGCTGCTGCCGTACATCGGGCTGCTCCGCGACGACCTGCGCGGCCTGCCGGTCGTCATCCTGCCCGGCGCGCTGTACGTCACGGAGTCGGCGCTGCGCAAGAACACCGGGACGCACTACACGCCGAGGTTCCTCGCCGAGCAGGTGGTCGAGGGCGCGCTGGAGCCGCTGGTGTACGCCCCCGGGCCGCTGCAGACGGCCGACCGGACGCAGTGGAAGCCGCGCTCCTCGGCCGAGATCCTCGGCACGGACGGGCACCGCGGCCTGAAGATCGCCGACATCGCGATGGGCTCGGCGGCCTTCCTGGTCGCGGCGGCGCGCTATCTCGGCGAGCGGCTGGTCGAGGCCTGGTCGAAGGAGGGCCGCGAGGAGGCGGTCGCCTATCTGGACGGCTCCGGGGAGCGTACGGCCGACGCCGACGCCGACCCGGTCGTCATCGAAGCCCGGCGACAGATCATCGAGCACTGTCTCTACGGCGTGGACATCAACCCGATGGCCGTCGAGATGGCCAAGCTGTCGCTGTGGCTGGTGTCGATGGACCCGTCGCGGCCGTTCACGTTCGTCGACGACCGGCTCGCGGTCGGCGACGCGCTGCTGGGCATCACGTCGTTGGAGCAGCTCGAATACATGCACCTCGTGCCGTCGCGCGGCCGCAAGGTGTTCGAGGACGCCGCGCTCGACTTCACCAAGGACGTCCAGCGTCTCGTCCGCGGCACAGCGGAGAAGCGGCGGCGCCTTGTCGACATCTCGGTGGAGTCGAACGGGATCGACGCGCTGAACCAGAAGCGCGGCATCCTTTCCGAGATCGACAGCGAGACCCGCCAGGCCCGGCTGTTCGCCGATCTGCTGGTGGGGGCGTCCCTGAAGTACGCCATCGAACAAGGCAAGATCAGCGACCCCGAGGCCGCTCCGGAGGTCGGCAAGCTCCGCGGTTTCGACCGGGCGTCCCTGAACGCCGCGCACCTCGCGAGCGGCGTGGTGAACGACGAGCCCGGCATCCTGCCGAGGGCGGAGGAGTCCCGCACGGCATGGCTGGCGACCGACCAGGTCCCCGGCACCTTCGACCGCCACCCCATCCACTGGCCGTTGGTCTTCCCCGAGGTCTTCGCGGCGGAAGCCGGCGAAACTTCCGGCGAGCCAGGCGACGCGGTACGCCCCCGATCGGCCAGCCCCGGCTTCGACGCCATCATCGGCAACCCACCCTTCCTCGGCGGTTCGAAGATCAGCGGGTCCAGCGGCCTTGCGTATCGTGAACATTTGGTGTCTGCTGTTGCCCGCGGAACAAAGGGTAACGCCGACCTGGTCGCTTATTTCGTGCTTCGTGCTCACGAATTACTTAACACAAGTGGTCAGACGGGCTTGATTGCCACGAATACCCTTGCTCAGGGTGACACCCGCGAGGTCGGTCCCGACCGGCTAACGGCGAGCGGGGTAATCATTCGACAGGCCATTAAGAGCAGACCGTGGCCGTCAAGGAGCGCCGTGCTGGAATTCTGTGCTCTCTGGACCAGTCGTTTCTCCTTAAGTGAGAAGGCTGAGCGGATCGTCGATGGCGTCTCTGTTTCGGGGATCACGCCATCATTGGACCCCGTATCCCGTGTATCTGGAAATCCTTACCGACTGGTGGCTAACGCAAAAGGCTCGTTCCAGGCATCGAAGATCGATGGGATCGGGTTTACGATGTCAGAGCAGGCTGCAGCGGCGATGATCAATAACGATCCTAGGAACGCGGAGGTACTCTTTCCATTCGTTAACGGGCAGGACTTAAACTCGCGTCCAGACTGTTCCGGAAGCCGCTGGGTCATCAACTTCTCCGATATGGAGGAGTCGCAGGCGAAGCAGTATCCAGAGCCTTACGATCAGGCGCTTCGACTAGTTAAGCCGGAGCGTGACAAGAATAATCGGAAGATTCGTCGTGAGCGATGGTGGCAATATGGTGAGCGCGCCCCCGGGCTGTATCAAGCAATCGCTGGGCTGGAGCGAGTTGTCGCGATCACGCTGGTGAGCAAGGTTGTGATGCCGATCATGGTGCCCACCGGGCAGGTCTTCTCACACATGCTGGGTATCTTCGCGACGGACGACACGGCAATGTTGGCGTTGCTGTCGAGTGCGCCGCATTACTGGTGGGCACGTGCTCGGGCGTCGTCAATGAAGGCGGACCTCAGGTACACGCCATCGGACGTCTTCGAGACGCTGCCACTACCGGAGCTGACGGAAGAGATGCGCGAGCTCGGCGAGCGGCTCGACACCTACCGGCGGAGTGTGATGCACGCCAGGAAGGCCGGGCTGACCGCGACGTACAACCTGGTCAACGATCCGTCGTGCCACGATGACGACATTGTCGAGCTGCGCACCATCCACCGCGCGATCGATGAGGCCGTCTGCCGCGCGTACGGCTGGGACGACCTGCTCGACCTGCTCGACCACGGCCACAACCTGGTCGCCGGCCGTGAGACCCGCTACACGGTCGGCCCCTTCGCCCAGCGCGAGTTCGTGGACCGACTGCTTGAGCTCAACCACGAGCGCTACGCAGAAGAGGTGGCCAAGGGCCTTCATGATAAGAAGAAAAATACTGTGAAGCCCAGACCCGCACTCGCAGGCCCCCCAAAAAATCTCGATCCCGCCCCGATCTTGCCCTACTCGGATTAGAAGCCTGGGGCCGCTGTTAGAATTGGGGGATCTGCGAGTGCGCCTCCTCTATGAGGCACACGCTGTTCAGTGATTCCCGCTCGAAGAGAAACCTGAGATCTTCTGTATTTTCTGTTGGATTATTACAGAAGACGCATCGCAACGAGGGTGGTCATGCACACCGTCATCGTGCTGCCGAACGCGATTCCGGCAGCGGTAATCATGGTGGTAGTTTTAGCGCCATCCTTGGTCTTGAGCAGGGCCGTGATCAGCGCGATGACCAGGGAAGTAAGGATGGCCACCAGCAGCCAGATGTACGGCTGTGATGACGGATTGTTCAAAGTAAGTCCTTCCTGGAGTACCAATAGGCATTTAACTGCCTGATGAAACTTTGACTATTTAAGCAGTTATTTACTCTCCTAGAGTTCGCCTCGGATGTCCTTCAGGCTGCGATTATCGGAGGCGCGGCGCCACGCCGCCCAGCCATCGGTCTCCTGACCCGACAGCGCCTTACAGGCGGGCGAGGGCTTTGCAAACACCTCTCCGCTCTCGATGCGAAGACGGCCGTCGGGGAGGACAGCTGCGTAATGGACCTTGCCCAGTCGGGGACGTCGCCAGACGAGCTGGTCCTCGGGCCGAAGCAGGCCGGCGTCGATCAGGGGCTTCAGCACTCCCTGCTCGTTGGGTGATGAACCCAGGAGAAGACGTCGCAGAACGTCGTTCGGTTCCTCGACCCAAGCCTTCGCCCTGCTCTGGAGGTGTGCGTACACCTCGTCGTCAATTTCGATCTTGCGCACTTGACCCCTTCCTATACTCGGGGAACTCGGGGTCCCCTCGGGGGCAAAGCTTACCAAGTTGAAGCTACATGTCATCCCGTGTTGAAGCAGAACAAGATTCTTTTTTCCACGGATTAGGTATATAGCGGCTATACAGGATATGACACTTAAAATCATATTAATGCACCAGAGATCTCTACATATGGATATAAAACGCCCATTCATCAAGGTTTGCGACTCGCGGGTGTCTGTTGAACCCATCGACCATGCGAACACCAACCCGGGACAGGATGTCGATGATGGCTGATCACAGGTCTTGGCTGAGTCTTTCGCCTGAGTTGGATGACCGAACTGGCTTACGCTGCGGGTGTGGTCAGGGCTGTGGTGTTCGACATCGGCGAGACGTTGGTCCGTGACGATCGGTACTGGGGGTCGTGGGCGGACTGGCTGGGCGTTCCCCGCCACACGTTGTCCGCTCTGGTCGGTGCGGTGACGGCTCTCGGGTTGGACAATGCGGAGGCCCTGCGGCTCATCCGGCCCGGGATCGACGTACATGCGGCCCGTCGGGAGCGTGAGGCATCCGGGCGGGGCGAGTTCCTGGATGAGACGGATCTGTACCCCGACGTGCGGCACGGGCTGCAGGCCCTGCGGGACGCGGGGCTGCGCGTCTGCGTCGCCGGAAATCAGACGGCCAGGGCGGGGGAGTTGTTACGCGGGCTGGACCTGCCCGTTGACGCCATCGCCACCTCGGAGGAGTGGGGGGTGGCGAAACCGGACCCGGGGTTCTTCGGTCGCGTTGTCGAGCTGGCCGGGGTGGTTCCCGAGGAGACGGTCTACGTCGGTGATCACCCTGTCAACGACGTCGTCCCGGCGAAGGCGGCGGGCCTGCTGACTTGTTTGATCCGGCGGGGCCCCTGGGGGCACTTGTGGGGTGACGACCCCTCCGTGCCCGCCGATTGGCGGATCGGCAGCCTGGCCGAACTACCCGCTCTCCTGTGCAGGACCGGATGGAGCCCCTGGTGACGACCTCCAGGAAACCTGACGACACTCCCGGCGGGCGGATCGCCGCGTTGCGGAGCGCCCGCCGGATGACCCAGACAGATCTGGCACGGGCGGCCAGCGTTTCCCTCAGCATGATCCGGAAACTGGAGCGAGGGGTCCGCAAACCGAGCGATAACGTGCTCGACGCCATCGCCGCAGCCCTGAATGTTGATCCGTCGCGCCTGCTGAACGGCGCCGATCGCCGTGACGGCCGGGTCCATGACACGATCCCGCTTCTCCGGAAGGCCATCGCCACCTGCGATTTTCCCGACGACGGTCCGGTACGCCCCCTGCCGCAGTTGCAGGCCGCCGTCGATGAAGCGGTGCGGTGGCGTCTGGAGGCCCAGTACGTCCGGCTGTCACACGCGCTTCCCGACCTGCTCGCGGAGCTCATTCGCGGGCTGCAGACGATGCCCGGCCTCGCGCCGCTGCTCGTGGCCGGCTATCGGGCAGCCGACGCGGCCGCTTTCAAGTACGGGTATCTGGACCTGTCGGCCCGGCTGATCGATTTGATGCGCGGCACCTCCGCCCTTACCGATGACCCGCTCCTTGCGGCCTCGACGGGCTACGTCCGTACGGAGATCTTCTTCGCCACGAGCACCTACCACGCGGGGCTGCGAGCGCTCGAATTGGAGATCGATCTCCTGCCGGAAGGGGGCGGCGAGGATTTCCAGCGGTTGGGTGTGCTGGGGTCGCTGCACATGCGGGCGGCCGTCATCGCGGCACGCGGGGGCCAGACCGAGGCCGCACTGAGCCACCTCGGCGAGGCCAGGCGACTCGGCGGCAGGGTTGCCGAAGGCATCTACTACGGCACGGCCTTCGGGCCGGACTCCGTACGCATCCACGAGGTGTCGGTCGCAGTCAGCCTCGGAGACCCGCACCTCGGGCTCGCTCTTGACCTCGCAAAAACGTGGACGCCGCCAGCCGTGATGCCCGCCGAACGCCGGAGCGGCTTCTTCATCGAGTTGGCACGGGCGCAACTGTGGGCCGGCATGAGGGACGCGGCCTTCGAGTCGTTGCGGGCCGCGCGCCGTATCGCCCCCCAGCACACGCGGGAGCACCGATGGGTCCGCGAGGACGTCGAGACGCTGCTGCGGCTCCACCGAGCCGGCAGCGAACCGCTGATCGGGTTCGCCGATTGGCTCGGAGTAACGTAAAGAACACGAACGGTGACACTCGCTGTGTCACTTCGCGTCTGCTCTTCCCACCAGCATGAGGGTCGTCCGAGCCCGTCATGCAGGTCAGGAGCGAGAAATCCACCGCCTGCGTGAAAGCGGGTCCGCCTGTCGCGGCTACGACCAGACGGACCCTCATCAGGAGGTGAGTCCTGACTATGAGCAACGATAGAGCGATGTCCCCCAAATCGGAGTTCGCCGGGTGGAGGATCATCCGGAGCGATGCCGGGCGGTTGTGGGCGTCGCGGGTGCGGCCGTTCCCCGTGGCCGCTGAGCGGGCGGGGGCGTGGCGTACGGTCGACGCCGATGATCTGCGTGAGCTGGGCCTGGCCATCGCTGAGCAGGAGGCCGTCGCCGAGCAGGCGGCCCCGGCCCTGGGGAACGACGCCGGGCGGGAGAAGGTCGCCGGGCAGGTGAGCGCGGCCGGGCCGGCGGCGACGGCGTGAGCGGTCGACGGTCGGACGACCCGGGCAGGCTCCCGCCGTCGTGTCTTGGTCTGCATCTTCCTCCCGAGCAGCCGGATTGTGTGCGGTTGCGGTGGCTGCCGGACACGCGGCGGACGACGTACGCGCGGGTTGTCCAGCACACGTGTGATCAGTGCCGGATCGTGTCGTACGAGTTGTGCAGTGCGGGCGGGTTGCGGTTCATCCGCCGGACCGATCGCACCCGCGGCGGCAGGCCCGAGGTACGGGAGACGGAACGGCTGATCACCTGCCGTGCCCAGGAGCTGTGGCGAGACCTGCTGCTGGGTCTCGCCCGCTGAGAGTTGCCTCCTTGAGCTGCCTCCCCCGTGACGGCAGGCGGGCTGTTGCGCCATGGAGTGGCAGATTAAACGGTGTTATCGTGTACTCTATTCACGCTCTATAAGCGTCTTGCTTGTGTCCAAGTGTCACGTCTCTCGGAGTTCCGACGATGGCCCATCAGCAAGGTCCCCCCGGTCCACCTCCTTACAACCCGCCTCCTGGGACGGGATATCCGTTCCCCAAGCCGCCCAAGAAGTCCAACACGGGGATGATCCTCGCCATCGTTGGCGGCACCCTCCTGCTCCTGTTCGGTGGTTGCGCCGCGATCGTGGCCGTCGCCGGTGACACCTCCTCGCAGGTGGACACCACGCCGACGCGCAACGCTCCGGACGCCATCGCCGTAGATCAGTCGGCATCCGCTGAACCTGAGCCGGAACCAGAGCCCGCGGAGATGACTCCGAAGCCAAGGGATATCAAGATCGATATCAAGATCTTGAAAAAGAAGTGCTTCGGTAGCGCCGGCTGCAACATCACCTACCGGATCTCGCCGACGTACATCGGTCCCGGTTACTCAGAGGACATCGAATGGCAGGTCGTCTACGAGGTGCGAGGCGGCGAGGACGGCCCGCAGATCAACTCGTTCACGCTGCATGACGAGCAGATCGAATACCAGTCCGAGGAGTTCGTGTCTGTCTCGTCATCGGCCACGAAACTGCGGGGCAGAGTCACCGAGGTCATGAAGAACTGATCGTGGCGGGCTTGCCCGCCGCCTGCCCCGCCGGTCGCAGTTGGCCGCGACCGGCGGGGCTCGACTGACCATCCAGCCACCACGTCGTAGATCCGGCTCCCGCGTCGGCAGCCCAAAGTAGCGGCTCCTCGCTAGGGATTTGCCATATGACCCGGATGTCGTCCGAGAGACGACGCGACCTGCGAACCCCCAAGACGAGCAAGAGATCAAGGTGGTCCAACCTGGCGAATCGGCTCTCGATGGTGACCAGTTGGACTTCTGAAGGGAGACCGGTGCGGATCGGGCTCAGGACCTGTCAGTTCCAACGCCCATGACATACGGCATGAATGAGGTCGGCTATCCCGGTGCCCGGGAAGAGGTCCCCTGGACCCGTCGCCGACCACTGCAAGTACACAGCCTGTAGGCGGCGCCGCCAAGCGCTTTGGTGTGATGACCTCCGGTGCGGCTTCCTCCTACGGAAGGTCCGACCCAAGCCGGTCTCAGTCGGGGACGGCGAAGGTGTACGACCACATGAACCGGCTGGCGGCGTGTACGCCTCGGGCATACTCGATTGCCCGGCCCTCGGCGGTGCGGGTGGTGCGGCGGACCTCGACGACAGCTTCGCCCGGTGGAAGTTCCAGGAGCAGGGTCTCGTCAGCGGTAGGCACCCTGGCGTTGAGGTCTTCGGTGATCTCCTGCGGTGGAAGACCCCGGTCGGCGAGCACTTGGAAGCCGCCGCCCGGTCCGGCGATTCCTGGTGAGGGGTCGACCAGGGGAGTGCCCTCGACATCCTCCGCGCGGTAGTAGCTGGTCATGGTGTGAGTGGGGACGCTGTCACGGGTCATCACACGCGCCCGCTCGTACACGATGGTGCCGGGCTGTAGTCCGAGCGCGGCGGCGACGTGTTCGTCGGCCTCGACGAGACTGATCTCCTGCGTCTGGTGGCCCTGCTGCCGGGTGGCCGCGGCATCCGCATGCTCGTTCTCGTACGCCTCGACCACCGTGACCTGCCAGCGACTGCGCGCGTACCGGTCCGGGCCGAGGCGTCGGACCGGGTACGGCTCGCGCACGTAGGCGCCGGAGCCGTGCCGAGTGCTCACGAGCCCCTCGGTCTTGAGCAGGATCAATGCCTTGCTTGCGGTGCTGCGGGACACGCTGTAGCGGTCGGCGAGGTCTCGGACTGAGGGCAGCTTCGCCCCTGCGGGCAGGCGACCGGCGGTGATGTCGTCTCTCAGGTCGGCCACGATGCGGCGGGCCGGCGAGTGTGGGTCTGCATGCACCCCACCATCCTAGCCAAGTGTCGTAGGCCATTTTCTGGACTGCGCGGCTGGGACCGCTGTAAGGTCTAGTGTCGTACGACACTTTCGATGGACCTGTCCAACGCTTAGCCCCCTTCTGGACGGAGCCCTGATCGCGAGGTTCAGAACATGACAGAGGATGAAGCAGCGATGCTCTCTCGCTCGGCGGACTTCGCTGGGTGGAGGATCATGCGGAGTGACGCGGGGCGGTTGTGGGCGTCGCGGGTGCGGCCGTTCTCGGTGGTCGCTGAGCGGGCGGGGGCGTGGCGTACGGTCGACGCCGATGACCTGCGTGAGCTGGGCCTGGCCATCGCCGAACAGGAGGCCGTCGCCGAGCAGGCGGGTGCGGCCGGGTCGGCGGCGACGGCGTGAGCGGTTGGCGGTCGGAGGAGCCGGGCAGGCTCCCGCCGTCGTGTCTCGGTCTGCATCTTCCTCCGGAACAGCCGGACTGTGTGCGGTTGCGGTGGCTGCCGGACACGCGGCGGACGACGTACGCGCGGGTCGTTCAGCACACGTGTGATCAGTGCCGGATCGTGTCGTACGAGCTGTGCAGCGCGGGCGGGTTGCGGTTCATCCGCCGGACCGATCGCACCCGTGGCGCCAGGCCCGAGGTACGGGAGACCGAGCGGTTGATCACCTGCCGTGCCCAGGAGCTGTGGCGGGATCTGCTGCTGGGTTTCGCCCGCTGAGCTGCCCCGTTTTAGAACCGCGCTGTTGAGCTGCTTCGCCGGTCGCTGTTGGCCGTGATCGGCGGGGCTCGGGGGTGGCCTTCTTCTGGCTGAGGGGCCTTCCCGGGAGGCCGCCCCCCTTCTTGGTAAAACCCGTCCGGCATTCCGTACGGACGGGAGTCGATCCGATGGAGAGTGACGAGATGGACGACCTGTACGGGCGTGACCTGGCCGGGGCCCGGTTTCGGCGGTTGTGCGGCGGCAACCAGCAGGAGGAGGAGATGGAGTCCTGCGTGGAGCTCGCGCCGATCCCCGGCGTGGCCGACGCCTTCGCGCTGCGCGACAGCAAGAACCCGGCCGCGGGGACGCTGTGGTTCACCGGGGAGGAGTTGCGCGCGGCCGGCCTCGCCACCGCCGCGCTGTAACACCGCGGCCCGGCAGCACCCGGCCGTGATCAAGCGTGCGGTCCCTGCCCGGCGCAATCAGGCAGGGGCCGCACCCCACCCAATGTAGGAGAGCCCGCCACTGTAGGGAGACCCCGGTTGCACCTGCACTGCTACTCCTGGACCGGCATCGGCGACGATCGCCGCCGTGAGGCCGAGCGTCGTCCACCGCTGCCGCCAGCCGACCCCGGGCCGTTCCTGGCCTCGCTGCTGCCGCCGATGCGGACCTGCGACTGGCTACTGAAACCGGCCCGCCGCATCGACGTCACCCCGGCCGGCGTGGACGAGGCGATGGCCTGGCTGGCCGAGCGGTACCGGGCGGCCGAGCCGTCCTTCCTCCACCCCGGCGACGAGGAGCGGATCGGCCTGGACTTCCGGCTGGGCCTCGTACGGGAATCCCTGCACGCCGGCGTGGACGTGCAGTGGGGGATCTGGCTGCGCTCCGGGCGCTTCGTCTCCTGCGCCGTGGTCTGCTGCTCGCCGAACCGGGACGCCGACCACCGCTGCCCGGCAAGCTGAGCCACCTGAGCCGCCCGCCTGCTCTGCTTCCCCCGTGACGGCAGGCGGGCTCTGCGGTGGACGACAGGACTCGCAGACGTCAGGCCGCTGCGTCCTGTCCGACGGTGATGGTGAACGTGGTCCCCATCGCTCTGGCAAGACGGTCGAGCATGGCCAGCGTGGGCACTCCACCGCCACCCTCGATACGCGAGAGGGCAGGCTGGCTGATCTGTGCTCGTCGGGCCACCTCAGCCTGCGTCAGGCCCAACTCGACCCGACGGGAGCGGATCATGTCGCCGAGCCGCAGATCCAGCCCGGCCTGTACATATTCCGGGTGCTCGACTACCCCGCCACGCATCCGCGCCGTCTTGAGCGTTTCCCAACTACTATGCCCGGCCATTACCCGCTCCTTTCGAACACGTGGGTGGTCGCGTCGCCATGGACCGCCTCACAGATCTGCTTGGCCTTAACCGCACGCTCGACATCGTCGTGCTGGGGTCCTTCCCGGGTCTTCTGGAACACCGTCAACAACACGATCTTCCTACCCCGCTTCGATGGCAGCCAGTAGGTAATCCTCCATGAGGTCTCGCCCAGGATGACCCGGAGTTCCCGTACGCCATCACGTAACGCCTTGGTGTGGACGCCATCGAGCAGGTCGCCCCGGTCGACCAGGTAGTCATCCACGTTGCGCATGATGCGCTGGTAGAAGGGGAAACTCAGTTCCTCAAGCCAGGTCTGTACCTCAGGCTCCAGCTCGATCGCGAACATACCTTGCATGATATATATCATCCTTGATAAGTGGAAGTCTCACACCCGTTTTGGTTGGCTGCGAGCTATCTCGGCGCGTCCCGCGCAACAGGATCGCAGCCGACTGGCGATTACTCCGAGCGCCAGGCTTCTTGAGGGTGGTTCATCAGTTCCCGCACATCTGGCACGTCCCGGTACGGTGCAAGCCGGTCGAGGACGACACGATGACGGCGAAGTGTTCTGTCGCTGGCCACGTCCTTTGACAGGTCGAACATCCGCCAGGCGGTGCGGGCCGCCTCCTCTGGCTCGTTCGCGTCCGTGAGCGCCACGGCGAGCCAGGACAGGTACAGGGCGAGCTCGCGGGCGTGGGTGGCGTCGTAACGGCCCAGCACGTCGGTGAGAACAGGTACTGCGCGAAGCGGGCGCCGTAGTTCGGTGTAGGCGCGTGCCTCCATGATCTGCAACTCGTTAGCGTCCATCCAGTACAGGTAGGTGGGCTCGTCCTCGCCGCCGTGCTGTTCAAGGGTGGCGCCGGCCTCGCCCAGCGCTCGCATGGCCGACTCGTCTTCGCCGACTTGAACGTGCGCCCAGGCGACGCGATCCCAGGCGAGGGCACGCGCTCGCGCCGGCCCGTGCGGCCCGATCACGTCGAGTGCCGCGTGGGCGAGCGTCACCCCTTCATGAGGATCACCGACGTTGGTGACCTGGTAGGCCAGAGAGCCGAGGAGGTTCGATTCCAGGGTGCCGTCCCCGGCTTCCTGAGCGGCGTGGATGCCGAGACGGTAGACCTTGGCTGCTTCTCCGTGCCGACCCGCATCGCTGGCGATCCATCCGGTAATCTGCGCGAGTTCACCGATCCTGCCGAGCAGTGCGCGACCTGTGTTCTCGGTGTAGGTGGCTTCGCGGTAGAGCCGGGTGGCGGTGCCGAGTTCGCGGAACGCGGGCTGCAGGAGGTCGCCGCCGGCCAGTACGTCGTCGGCCAGGCGCAGACGATGGACTCTCGCGGACAGGTCGGCGATCGTGTTCATCCCGATGCGCCGCCCAGTCCTGGCGGGGAGGGGGGTAAGGGAGTCGCCATCAGGCAGTTTCGCGAGGACATCGTCAAGGGTCGGACGGCTCGGAACTTGCGACATGTCGAACAATTCCGCTTCGCTGATCCCAAACGCCCGAGTGTATAGCAGCCGGTACGGATCACGCGGTTGGTTGTGCCCCGCTTCGTACGCCTTGATCCGGCGGACGATCGTCTCTCGAATGGGGAGGCCTCTGCGCGTCTCCTCATCGGCGGCTTCGACGAGTCGGCGAGCCATCTCTTTCTGGCTCCAGAGCCGGTTGCGCCGCTCGGCACGGAGTCGTACGGCCCATGCGGGAAGTTCGGCGACCATTGCGTTCACCTCTTCGTCAGACCCGGGGGTGTCTTGACCACCCTCAGTGTCCCCCAATTGCATCTGTGATGCGGGAGTTACGCACTGTTGTATTTCGAGGTGAAGACGGAAACGAAGCGGGGTCCGCAGGCGCGGGAACACCTTACCGGCTGGGCCTCGTACGGGAATCCCTGCACGCCGGCGTGGACGTGCAGTGGGGGATCTGGCTGCGCTCCGGGCGCTTCGTCTCCTGCGCCGTCGTCTGCTGCTCGCCGAATCGGGACGCCGACCACCCCTGCCCGGCAAGTTGAGCCGCCCGCCTGCCGTACTTCCCCCGTGGCGGCAGGCGGGCCAGCTCGTCATACGACGGGCGGCGATCGGGGTCTTCGGCACCCAAAGATCACCCCAACACCCGGGCGGTGTTCACGCCAGCGTGATCACGAACCTCTAAATGCCTACCCCTGAACGAGATTGGCTGATGAACCGCATCTACTGGCGGTCACTCAGCGGGAAGTGGTGCCGGCAATCAGGTCACAGCCCACCTCTTCGCTCGCGACTCAGCCGCCCTGTCGGGTGTCCCAATCGTCGAGCACATCCTGCTTGCTGACGACGTGCGCGACACCCTTCATCGCTTCCACCTTGGCGACGAACGCCTCGATCTGGGTCAGATCCGGCACGCGGACGATGAAGCACTCGGGCACATCCTCAGAAGTCATGCCGAGGGTATCGCCATCAGTATTCTCAAGCCATTGCGCCCAAACCTTGTCTCGACCAACGAACTCCACGGAGATCGCCTCGGGCATGGTCCGGAGCGCAGTGTCGATGGCATCCTTGTGCGCCTTTGTCGCCTTCCTGCCATCGCAGTTCGGGAAAGCGCTGGCCCTCTCACAGAGGAAGATCGTGACTTCGTCGCGTTTCTTCTCTCCCTCCGCCCGATGCCGCCGCGCGTCCTCGGAGCGTTGATCCGGTGTGATCTGGGCGACTCCCGGTAAGGCTCGGATCTTCCGCTTGGCCTCGGGGAGGTCGCGATAGTCGGCCAGAACCACACGGAAGGACTCCGCGACCGCTGAGGGCCCCAGTAGCCCCTCGACCGCACCGATGAGTCCGCTGTCCCGGAGGCTGTCCTGCTGGTTTCTGAACCGCACGTCGGTGACCTCGGGCATCGCACGGATACGCTGTTCGATCATGTGCTTCTCTGCGGCAGTGGGGGCACCCCTGCCCTCACATGCCTGATGGACATCCTCGGCTGCGCACAGGAAGACGGACATCGCCTGTCGATTCGGATTCCCCCCTGCAAAGGAGAGGATCCTCCATGCGGTGAACGTGATCACTCCGCAGGTGAGCAGGGTGCCGACCAGGAGCCACGACAACCGGACGCGGCGCCCCCGCACGTCACCTTGGCTCGGTGCTTCCCTCTCTCCGGCTACTCCGGCGTACTGATCCACTGCGGCAGTATCCCGGACCGGGGTGGCCAGTGGATGGTCTGGGCGGGAAGTCAATCAAGGAGCAACAGAAATCGTCAAAGAGGGCACTTCCATGTCTCTCCAGCATCTCTAGCTTGCTCTATCAAATCTGATAAGATGTGGCCTTTGTATTTTACCCTGTCGTGCTGATTGAACCAATTGGTGAAGTCTATATTGGGGATGATTTTCTTCCCCTTCAGCCATGTTGCCTTTCTTAATTCGCCTTCCGGGATGGCGTCATGGTCTACTAAACACTGAGCTGCCTTTACTGCGGCAGAGGCGTACGCTTCCGTATAAGCCTCCATGTAGCCGTTTTGGTCTCCGGTGCGAGAATCTCCGCATGCTGTCGATCCGATGGCGACAAGTAGAACATATGTGGAAAGCAGCGTCGTGGATCGACCGTTCATCGTTGTACCCCCATAGCGTGTTCGGCGTCCGCGACCCATTCTCCCAGTCTGCGACCCCCGTACACGACTCGTTCATGAGCGTTGTACCAGTTGGTTAGATCGACATTCGGGGTGATGGCTCCCTCTTTGTACCAGGAGGTGTCTGGAGGAAGCTTGGTGGCCCTGCTGCCGGGCGCTCGCAGCGTCTCCGTGCTCGTTCTTGTACGCCTCGACCGTGGGCCTTCGCGCTGTTCCGCCATTCGTCTTCTTCGAGCGAAGGGGATCCATGTTTTACGAGGTGAGGAGGCCCAGGACGTGTTGACGGACCTTGTCCAAGACGTCGTCTTTCACCGTGCCGAATAGCCGATTGTCAAAGTCACGGTCTTCGGCCGTCCAGATGCGATTCGCCCGAACAAATGATGGTGCTACTAATCCGATACTCTGCCAGTCGGCAATGGGCACGTCGTATGGTCCCATCCTCGCGGCACGTTTGACGC
Organism: Sphaerimonospora cavernae; assembly: GCF_042435035.1. NCBI lineage: Bacteria > Bacillati > Actinomycetota > Actinomycetes > Streptosporangiales > Streptosporangiaceae > Sphaerimonospora > Sphaerimonospora cavernae. Next base: position 146,822 of record NZ_JBHMQT010000057.1, on the reverse strand, counting down.
TGGACGACACCATGGCGGCGAGGATCGCTCGATTGGATCCGAGTCCACTGGCTGCGAGGATCAGGACAGGGCGTTTCTTGTACGGCTGGGCTTCTGTGTGACTGAAGGGGAACCAGACCAGCCTGACTTCTCCGGGAATCATAGGTCGTCGTACAGGGCGTCCTCTGGATTGTCCCAGTCCTCAGCCCATAGCCGCGACACGTACGCCCTCACGTGCTCATCTGTCCCGTCATCCTGATAGGACATGTCAACTGCCAGCGGCGCGTTACTGGCGACCGTTGGCCAGGGTCCTTCGATGATCTCTGGAGATCGACGTCTGGCACCGGTTATGCGCCGATGCGCTCGGGTTACCGGGCGAGCGTTCGGGTTTGCATAGCTAAACGCACCCTGAGTTCCGGCTGGAGCGAAGAGTGATGTGGCGGGAGTGGTCACGACTGTCAGCCCTCCATGGCTTCGGACCGGTGCTGTGTGATCTGCTCGACCATGGCGTCATAGGTGTCCGCAGTCGTCTGCAGGACTTGAATCAACTCCTCTAGCCGCGCTCTGCTCATGTGAAAGCGACCATGGACGTTGACCTTGAGACCCGTCGCCTTGAGAGTCTCGATCGCACGCCGTTGACCCTCGATGTCCCTGGGGATGAATGGCGGAGGGATGCTCCCGAGCAGGAGGTAGATGCCGTCAGGGCCGGCTTCAAGCGTTGGCGGACCTGGCTGCGCGACGAACTGGTTGACATGCGTGATCGGCGCGCCTGTAGCTTCGCTCCAGTCGACGGCTACGGCGAAGTTCTCCACTACGGGATTCTCCTCTGACACGCTCTCAGTCTGACACCGGCGATGCGTCCTTGCTATAAAGCGCCCCCCGTGCGCGGCAAAGGATGGGACGCGGGGCAGCCATCCGGTTCACCGTGATCTTGAAATTGGCCTGTACTGCCCGCTCCGTGCCGAGGGCTGCCTCGCTTCGAGCAAGGCGGTCGTCGGTCTCGCCTGATGGGATCTTGAGTTCGTGATTGCTTACGCCGAGCGCACAGGCGGTAGCTGGTGTGCTAGTCACCACCAAATAGTAACTGAATAGCTACGGGGTGTTGTATCACTTGGTTGCGTTGTCAGGTACCTGGAGGCGTGGGAGGAGGCCGGGCGGCCGGGCCTGGAGCAGTTGGCCGTCGTGGTCGAGCCCCGGGACGGCGGCTGGCAGGTGCGGACAACCCTGCCCTCCACCCCGGCGCCGAGGCCCGGATCGGCCTGGACTTCCGGCTGGGCCTCGTACGGGAGCCCCTGAGGTGTCCCCGCCCTCTTCGCTACGGACCGCGCCCGCCGTTCACACCCTCAGTTAAGAATGTTTTCAGTTCGGCGTCTGATCGCTACGCTGATCATTCATGACTCTCACGCATCCCGCGCGATGGCTGGCGGCGTTATCACTCGCCGCGGGGCTGTCCGTGGCGGCTCCGGCACACGCCCACGAGGCGGCCGCACCATCCTCCGGCACCATCCTGCGCGGACTGGACCTCGACCGCGCGACCGTCCTGGACATGCAGCGCGCCATGGACCGGGGGCGCTTCGACTCGGTGACGCTCACCCGGTTCTACCTCGACCGCATCCGCTCGGTGGACCCGCTGCTGCACGCGGTCATCGCGACCAACCCCGCGGCTCTTCGAGAGGCGCGCCAGAGCGACCAGCGCCGCCGCCGCGGCGCGCGCGGCCCGTTGGAAGGCATCCCGGTCCTGCTCAAGGACAACATCGACACCGCCGGAGGACTCCGTACGACCGCGGGCTCGCTGGCCCTGCTCGGCTCTCGCCCGGCCCGTGACGCCTTCCTGGTCCAGCGGCTGCGCCGGGCCGGTGCGGTGATCCTCGGCAAGGCCAACCTGTCGGAATGGGCCAACTTCCGCTCCAGCGCTTCCTCCAGCGGCTGGAGCGCGGTCCGTGGCCAGACCAACAACCCCTACGTCCTGGACCGCAATCCCTGCGGATCGAGCAGCGGCTCGGCGGTCGCCGTCGCCGCGAGCCTGGCAGCGGTCACCATCGGCACCGAGACCGACGGCTCGATCGTCTGCCCGGCGGGCATCAACGGCGTCGTCGGCATCAAGCCCACGCTCGGTCTGGTCAGCCGCTCCGGAGTGGTGCCGATCTCTCTGGCCCAGGACACCGCGGGCCCGATCACCAGGAACGTCACCGACGCGGCCGCCGTGCTCTCGGTCATCCAGGGAGTGGACCCGCGCGACCCGGACACCGTGCGGGGCGGCAACCGTGACTACCTCAAGGCGCTGGACCCGAAAGCGCTGGCCGGCAAGCGCATCGGCGTCTGGCGTTCGGCGGCGGGTGACAACCAGGAGGTGCTCGCCACCCTGGACGCCGCCGTCGCCACGCTCCGGGCGCGGGGCGCGACCGTGATCGACGACCTCGAACTGGCGGGGATGGACGAGGCCGGCGAGGCCGAGTATCCGGCCCTGATGACCGAGTTCAAGCACGATGTGAACGCCTACCTGGCCAAGACTCCCGGACGGCACCCGGGCAGCCTGGGCGCTCTGATCAAGTTCAACAAGCGGAACGCCTCGGCCGAGCTCCGCCACTTCGGGCAGGAACTGTTCGAACAGGCGCAGGCGACCACCGGCGACCTGAAGGACCCCGCGTACCGCGAACTCAGGGAGAAGGCGACCTCGCTCTCCCGTAAGGCGATCGACTCGGTGATGGCCGAGAACCGGCTCGACGCGGTGCTCGCGCCGACCAACAACGCGGCCTGGCGGACCAGCCTGACCAAGGGCGACGACTTCACCGACTTCGTCGCCTCCTCATCGCCCTCGGCCATGTCCGGCTACCCAGCGATCACGGTCCCCGGCGGATACGCCGGGGACGTGCTGCCGCTCGGCGTCACCTTCTTCGGCGGCCGGCTGTCCGAGCCGACCCTGATCGCCTTGGGCTACGCGTTCGAGCAGGCCGGCCACGTGCGCAAGCCCCCGACCTATTTGCGTACGCTGCCCTGACGTCCCACCTCGCCGCGCGCCGCTCCGCCGAGCGTGGACGGGGCGGCGCCCGCGCGGGTGACCCGGGCCATCCCTCGGCTTGTCGTTTGCCTGTCGTTCAACCCGCGATCTTCGTGTCGGGATGCGACCGCGGACTCCCAGCCGGCACTGGCCCGGCACTGGCCCGGCATGGCTGTACGGCCGGTTGTCCGCCTTCGACGCCGCTGCGTCAGCCGATCAGCGACGGCCCGGCAGGGTCGGTGGCGAAGAACGCCGCATACACCGCGCGCAACAGCTCCTCGGCGTCCTTGCGCTTCCTGGGGTGCAACCCGTTGAACGCCGTGCTGTTGTGCATCACCGACTGGACCAGGCCGTCCAGGTCCCGCACCTGAACCCACTCAGAGCATGGTGGGCACGCGGCCCACGGCCCGGAGCAGCCGTGCGGGTTCTCGTGCTCACACGCGGTCGTTACGAACTCCCGGGGCTGCCAGGACCACATCGGGTTCGGCATCGTGCAGAAGTGGCACGTCAGTTCGACGCCGGCGCCGTCAGCCGAGACGGCTGGCTCCGGCTCATGGTCGAACGGCTCGACCCGCACCGGATGCAGCCAGGACACCTCACCCGTGTTGAAGTCCGCGTGGACGTCGAGCATGGCCGAGCACACCGCGCACACCCAAACCGTCAACTGACCGTCTTCGTTCGTCAATCGCTCTCCCTCTTGGATGACTCGTTCTCGTGTGTAAGCATCTCACAAGTGGGCAAGTAGTCCGTCCAGCGGTCGCGGCACGCGATCGAGATCCAGTGCCGCGACGAGTGGGACCGAGTAGCGGATCTTGCGGCCGCTGCCCGATCCCAAGAACCGGCGTAGCTGGTCGTGCGTGCCGCGTCCGCGCCATGGGGGCTGCTTCTGGAGCGTGCGAAACGAGCTGAGCTCGCCCTCGGCATCGACGACGCGTTCAACCGTGGCGGTGCCGAGGGCGCGGATCAGCTCGTCTTCCAGGTCGGCCACGCACACGAAGAATCCGAGCGCCTCCAGATCGCTTCTGTCGAGAGCGGATCCAAGGCCGGCGCGCTCGAGCCCCCTCCGGAAGGCGCCTTCTTCGCCCGCGTCATACAGACCGGCCAGCCGGAGATCGCGACCGGGAGGGCCGAACTCGCCGGCATACGTCCCGATGTTCGTGGCGCCGCCCATCGCCACAACGGAGATGCCTTCGGCCGCGAGGTTTCGGCCCCGGCGCTCGGCCAACGCCTCTACCGCCGACCTGTCGCTGATCCCCTCGACCAGGACCACGGTGTGCGTACGGTTCACACGATCAGCCTGGCACCGAATCCGGTGAGATCCGTACCCATTTTTGGCTGAACGCCGGGTTGGGCGTGCGGCGGAGCATCAGGCCGCGCGCCGGGCGTTTCGTCTGCCGGTGGACAGGAGGTCGTGACCCTCGCCGAATCGTTTGAATCAGACTAATCCGGGGCAAATGTGACCGCACTGTCATCTTGATCCGCCATCGTGGAGGAGTGAGAGGATGGTTGAGTGATCGAGTAAAGAGACGGTTGGATACGTTCGGCCCGCTTGTGCCCTCTGTCGCGCAGTGTGCCGTGGGGTCCGCGCTGGCCTGGATCGTCGCTGTTCAGCTGCTCGGCCACGCCCGCCCCCTCTTCGCGCCCATCTCGGTGATGATCTGCGTGGGTGTGGGGCTCGGGCAGCGGCTGCGCAGGGTGGTCGAGCTGGTGGTCGGCGTCAGCCTGGGCTTGGGCATCGGAACCCTGCTGGTGTCCTGGATCGGCTCGGGCCCCTGGCGGATGGCGCTCGTGATCGCGCTGGCGATGACGATCGCGGGGCTGCTGAACACCGGTGAGCTGTTCGTGTCGCAGGTCGGGTCGTCCGCGGTGCTGGTCGCCATGCTGGTGCCACACCAGGACGTCGGGGGGCTGGACCGGATGGCCGACGCGCTCACTGGCGGTGTCATCGGCATAGTGGCGGTCGCGCTGCTGCCCGCCAGCCCGCTCACCATCGCGGGCAAGCACCTGTCCGGCGTGCTCGACGCCCTGTCCACCGTGCTGGAGCAGACGGCGGAGGCGATCGAGAAGGGCGATATGGACCTGGCCGCCGAGGCCCTGGAATGCGGACGCAGGACACAGACCGCGGCCGAGGAGTTCGCGACGGCGCTGGAGAACAGCAAGGAGATCATCAGGATCTCGCCGCTGCGTTGGCATCAGCGGGCCAGACTGGCCAGGTACGAGACCGCGGCCGTACCGGTGGACCTGGCGCTACGCAACGCACGGGTGCTGGTCCGCGGCACGCTCGCGGCGCTGGGGGAGTCCAGCCCGCCGCCGGCCGCGCTGGCCGATTCGCTGCGTGAGATCTCGGAGGCGGCGCTGCTGCTGCAGCTCGAACTGGGGGCTGGGCGCGAACCGACGCTGGCCAGGCAGGCGTTGCTCGCCGTCGCCGCCCGGGAGCGGCCCAAGAACCTGGGGTTCTCCGCGAACGTCGCCCTCGCGCAGCTGCGCTCCATCGCCGTCGATCTGCTCCAGGCCACCGGGATGGATCACGACGCGGCCTTGGCCGCGCTGACCCCGCTGAACGAACTGAGCGATGAGAGCATGCGCGGCTGAGGCCGAACAGCCCCCCAGGATCGCCGGACCGGTGAGAAAATTACTCACTGTGATGAACGCTGTTGCCCGGGGACGGCGCGGGCGGGTCGCTGAGGCTCCATATCCGGACGTCCGCTGAGTCCGCGGTGACGGCGATAGGTTGATCGTCGAGACGGCCGATCGCCACCGCGAGGGCGTCGACGGTCTTTCCGGAGGGGTCGGTGAGGGGCTCGCCGAGTTGCTGATGGGTGGTCAGATCCCATACGCGGACGTCGCCGCATTCGGTGATGGCGATCGGGCGTCCGTCGAGCTCACCGATCGCCACCGCGCCCATGCCTTCGTATTCGTGACTGAGGGGCTGGCCGAGTTCTTCGCGGGTGGTCAGGTCCAACACGTGGGCGATGCAGGAGAGGCCTCCGGTGAGGGCGACGGGCCGGTCGTCGAGACGGCCGATCGCCACCGCGCCGGCCGTTTCGGCGTACGCGGTGAGGGGTTGGCCTAGCTGCTTGCGGGTGGTCAGGTCCCATACGAGGACGAGCCCGTTGTCCTGGCCCGTGACGGCGATGGGCCGGTCGCCGAGCCGGTCGACCGCCACCGAGAGGATGCCGCTCTCGTGTTCGAGGGGTCGGCCGAGTTGTTCGCGGGTGGCCAGGTCCCATATCCGGACGGTGCCGTCCCAGCTCGCGGTGACGGCGACGGCCCGGTCGCCCAACCGGCCGACGGCCAACTCCGTGATGCCCTTGGTGTGCCCGGTGAGGGGCCGGCCGAGTTGTTCGTGGGTGGTCAGGTCCCATACGCGGGCGGTGCGGTCGTCGCCTCCGGTGACCGCGATGGGCCGGTCGCCCAACTGGCCGAGCGCCACGGTGACGACCTGGCCCTTGTGCCCGGTGAGGGGCCGGCCGAGTTGTTCGTGGGTGGTCAGGTCCCATACGCGGGCGGTGCGGTCCTTGCCTCCGGTGACCGCGATGGGCCGGTCGCCCAGCCGGCCGAGCGCCACGGCGTGGACAGAGCCGTGGTGGCCGGTGAGAGGTTGGCCGATCTGCCGGCCGAAGGAGGAGACGGGGGAGGGGCCTGCCGGGTTCTTGGAGGGGCCGGCCTCATTGCCGGAGGTCGATTGTCGCAGCCACGAGGGGACGAGCACGACGAGGAGCAGGGCGGCCGCGGCGACGGCGGCGATGGCGGCGACGGCGGTGATGACGACGGCACGACGCGGGACGCGCCTGGCGGCCTCGGGGGAGCGGCCTTCTTCAGCCACACCTTCTTCAGCCACACTGTCCCTGCCGTCCCTGCCGTCCCTGCCGTCGGCTGGTTCGTCTGTGCCGTTCGCACCGCCCATGCCGTCCGCTCCGTCCAGCTCATCGGTCAAGTCCACGTCCACCCCGGCCGATGGGTTGTCGAGCGGACGTCCCGGCCGGCTGACCGGTGCCGCCGGTTGTGTCGTGACTACGACCGCAGCCTCACGCCGGGGAATTCCACCAGAGTGCCATGATCCGGCTGATTGCTGCCCGGCTCTGCGGACACCGAACCCACTACCGCTCACTACGCGACACGCCGGAACGGGATGGCTTCTACTATCGATGGCATCTGACATGTTTTCGAAGTTTCTCTGAAATTTTCAGATCCCATTCCTTGGATTCTCCTGGCCGGAGAGGGACGGTGGCCAGGCTTGGCACGTTGCCGTGCCCGCCGCGACGTGCCCGCGCGCGAAGTGTCCACCGAGCGGACGACGTACGTACATCACTGTTGGTAATCAATCAGTAACACACAGCTGTGGATTCGGTTGTGGATAACTCACGATGCGGTGACGATTCGTTCACCCACGCTCGTCAGCCGACGCTGACGACGTCCCGCCTGGCCGCCCGCTTCGCGCCGATCCTCGCCCCCAGGATCGCGAGCCCGATCCCGACGATCGTGATCACGAGGTTGACGACGCCGTAGCCGGCCAAACCCGCCGGGTCGTACTTGGGGAAGGGGCCCCCGAATGCCGCATCACTGCCGTCGACCCATTCAATGAGGAGGTTCACGGACTGGTAGACGAAGACCAGGGCCTCACCCGCCAGGTAGAGGGCCACCGCGGTGCTCCTGCCGCGGATGAAGAAGCCGATGGTGAAGGCGAAGAGCACGGTGTAGATGACGTTCATGATGACCTCCGTGGTCGCGTCGGATCGGATGGATCCACCTTCGCGATGTCCGCGCCCACCCACATCGGCGCGACCACGAAGCCCGGATGCGGATCTCCCGTAGGTGCCACCACCGAGGACACGTGGTCGAATCCTTGCCACCATATGAGGGTGCACCCACCTACCGCGCGGCTCCTCACCGCGTCGGCGACGCTCCTCGTCGCCGTCAGCGCGGCCGTGAATCTCATGTCGGAGACGCCGTCCCTGGCGGCTCTGTCGGCTGCGGGCGTGTTCGCGGTCGTCATCGGCTGGGTGATCGTCGTCCGGCTCCCCGACTCGCCGGTCGGCCCGGCGCTGGCCTGGTGCAGCGGGTCGGTCGGATTGGTCGATTCCTTCGACGCGACGGCTGCGGGAGCGTTCGGGGAAACGGGGACGGCCTTCACGGACCGGTTCGGCGAGGGGATCTGGCCGGTGAATCTCCTCGGGCTGTTGGCGCTGCTGCTCGTCTTTCCCGATGGGCGGCGGCGCGGCCGGCTGTGGACGGCCGCGCCCGTCGCCTTCGCCACAGGTGCCGTGCTGGTGTTCCTCGGCTTGGGAACAGGCGACGAGCCGGCCGGAGCGCCCCTGGTCCTGGTACTGGCCGGTCTCCCTCTGGTGGGCCTCGGTCTGATCCTCGCGGTCGCCTCGGTGTTCGTCCGGTACCGGAGAAGCTCCGAGCTTCAGCGCCTTCAGCTCCGCTGGTTGTTGCTCGCGGGCAGCGTGGTCGCGGTTCTGCTGGTCGGGGGCTGGGCGGCCGAAGTGGGCGGGGCACCGCTGTGGGCCGCGTACTCGCCGTTCATCTTCGGGATCGTCGTGCTGGTGCCGCTGGCGATCGGCATCGCCATCGTGCGTCACGACCTCTTCGACATCGACAGGATTCTCGGCGACGGCGCGGCCTGGGTGCTCACGCTGGTCGCGTCAGCGGCCGTGTTCGCCGCCGTTGTGTTCGGCGCCGGTCAGATCCTGCATCGCTACACCGCCATAGGATCGACGGCTGCCGCCTTCCTCACGGCCCTCGTCCTGTTGCCGATCCATCGATTCGTACGAGACCGCCTGGCGAGGGTCATCGATCGCGACCGCTTCGTGGCGGTGAAGGCGGTGGAGGAGTTCGCGGCCCAGGTGCGTGCCGGACGGCGGCAACCCGAGGAGGTCGAAGCCGTGTTGCGGGACGCGCAGGGAGACCCCGGTCTCTCCCTGCTGCTGGCGGACGGCGACCGTTGGGTCGACCTCGATGGCGAATACGCCGACGATCAAGAGGGTGTCACGCTTGCCGGCGGAAGCGACCCCCTCGCCCGCGTCGTGCTCACTCACGTCTCCGCCCGGACACGCCGCCGTGCCGCGGCGCTCGCCCATGCCGCCTGGGTGCCAATCGAGGTGAGTCGCCTGCGGCTCAGCCTGCACCGGTCGAACGAGCGGCTGGTTCACGCGTCGGCCGCGGAGCGCAGGCGACTGGAACGCGATCTGCACGACGGGGCGCAGCAGCGCATCCTCGCGACCGGCATGCGTCTGCGCTCGCTGCAGCGAGGCCTGGTCGGCGAGCAGGCCGCCGAGGTCGAGGCGGCCGTGACCGAGCTCGAGGAGACCGTCCGGGAGCTGCGCCGGCTGGCCCACGGGGTGCGCCCGAGCCGGCTCGATGACGGTCTCGCTCCGGCCCTCGAGCACGTGCGCGAGGCCACGCCGCTCCCTGTCCACCTGGCCGTCGACGACCTGCCGGCCCTCGACGACATCCGGGCCCTGACCGCGTACCTTGTCGTGACGGAAGCCGTGTCGAACGTGCTCAAGCACGCGCGGGCGTCAAGGATCGACGTGACGGTCAGGGCTCGCGGCGAGCGCCTCGCCGTTCAGGTGCGGGACGACGGGGTCGGCGGAGCACCGGACGAAGGATCGCTGACCGCGCTGCGTGACCGGGTGACATCGGCGGGCGGCACACTGACGGTGACGAGCCCGCTCGGCCGCGGTACGGATATCGAGGCGGTTCTGTGATGCGCGTCGTCGTCGCCGAGGACTCCGCCCTCTTCCGCGAGGGCCTCGTGAGACTCCTCACCGAGGCCGGGTATGACGTCGTCGCCGCCGTGGCCGACGGCGATGCCCTCCTTGCCGCGGCGACGACCCTCAACCCCGACCTGGTGATCGCTGATATCCGCATGCCGCCGGACATGGAGTCCGACGGTGCGAGAGCCGCGGCGGCGATCAGGGCACGCCGCCCCGAGATTCCGGTGCTGCTGCTCTCACAGCACATCGAACTCCGTCACTGTCTCGACCTGATCGGCACGCCGGGCTTCGGATACCTGCTGAAGGACCGGGTCCTGCGTCTCGATGAGTTCGCGGACGCGATCTCGCGAGTCGCCGCGGGCGGCAGCGCGTTGGATCCGGAGATCGTGCAGGCTCTGGTGCGCTCACGATCGGCCTCCGTGCTCGCAGGCCTCACCGAGCGCGAGCAGGAGATCCTCGGCGTTGTGGCCGAAGGCCATTCCAACGCCGCGATAGCGAAGAGGTTCGGATTGTCGGAACGCACCGTCGAAGCCCACATGCGTTCCGTCTTCACGAAACTGGGTCTGCGTGACGACGGCTCGATACACCGGCGGGTGACCGCGGTCGTCGCCTACCTGGAGTCGCGAGCGCGGCGATGAGCGCCGCCTGTCGTACGGCGATGCCCTGCTCTCCCCAGGGGCTGCGGCCGTGGGGCCGAGCCCGGTAATTTCACGCGCAAAGACTTCGATGTTCCCGCAGAGACGAGGCGCTGTGGCAACGGGCAGGATCATCGGCGGCTGGTACGAGTTGGATCCGAACCCGGGCAGGAGAGGAGGGATGGGAGAGGTCTGGGGGCTGCGTTAGGTTGGAGAATATGGCGACGCTTGTGTTCGACGGCGACTGCGGGTTCTGCACCACCTGCGTGAGGTTCGTGGAGCGCCGGATGCGGACCCGGGCGCGGATCGTCGCCTGGCAGTTCGCGGACCTGGCGCGACTCGGCACCACCAGCGAGCGGGCGCGGTACGAACTGCTCTGGATCGAGGGAGACCGGACGTACGGCGGCGCCCAGGCGGTGGCGGAACTGCTGATCGACGCAGGCCCGCCGTGGAGCCCGCTGGGCCGGGCCCTCCGTGTGGCGCCGCTGCGCTGGGCGGCACACGGTCTCTACCGGCTCGTCGCCGGCAACCGTCACCGCCTGCCCGGCGGTACGCCGGCCTGCGCCGCCAGGCCTGTGCGGGGCGACCGCCGTCCGCCTGGTCCGGTTCGGAAATCGGGCTGATCGGATTTCCACGAGCGGGTCAACCTTCCACCGGGGTCATGCGTCAAATGCAGACACGGTTCCAGTCCAGACACGGTTTCACCCCAGACGCGGAGGGCACGACCCCATGCCTACTCCTGACATCCGGCGCGAAGGATCTCCTGGCCATAGTGAGCGAGAACGGCAGGCACGGCTCGCGTTCGACGCCGTACACCGCAACGGCCCGGAGGCGGTGCGTGAGGAGACGCTCCGGATGAAGTGCGAACTGGTCCGCCTGTACGGCTGGGAGGGGTACCAGCTGGTGATGGCGAAGATGGAGAGCGACCTCGCGCGCCTGCGCGAACCGTGATGTCTCCGCGGGGGATGGGTAGCATGCCGATCGGCGGCCCCGACCCAAGGAGAGACCATGTCCCGACCCATGCCCCGGCCGGCCCGCTCGGGGAATCTGGTGATCGGCGGATATACCCCCGACACGGACGGGTCCGGTCCCGGGCTCACCGTCGCGGGCATGGACGCCGACGGGCGGCTCGCGGAGCTCGCGCGCACCGCGGCGTCCGGCCCGTCGTTCGTCATCGCCCATCCCCGGCTGCCGCTGCTCTACGCCGTGCTGGAGCGTGACGCGGGCGGCGTGGCGGTCTTCGAGAGTGAGCCGGACGGTCCACGCCCGGTGATCGAACTGCCGAGCGGAGGGTCATACCCCTGCCATCTCGCGATCGACCCGGAGGCGGCGTGGCTGGTCGTCGCCAACTACGGCGACGGCACGGTCGGCGCGTTCCGGCTGGCGCCGGACGGCCTGCCCGAGCCCGAGCCGCTGCTGTTCCGCCACGAGGGCAGCGGCCCCGACCCCGAGCGGCAGGAGGGGTCCCACGCGCACCAGGCCGTCTTCGGCCCCGACGGCGTGCTTCACGTCACCGATCTCGGCGCCGACCTGGTGCGCCGATTCCTGCCCGGCATGCGGCCGCACCCGGACGGCCCGGTACGGCTCACCGCCGGCAGCGGCCCCCGCCACCTCGTCCATCACCAGGACCACTGGTACGTGACCGGGGAACTGGACGGCTGCGTCACCGTCTACGACGCGGGCTGGCGCGAGGCCGGCCGGGTGCCGGCGAGCGGCGGCGGGAAGCACAACTACCCGTCGCACATCGCGGTCTCCCCTGATGGCCGCCACATCTACGTCGGCAACCGGGGACCCGACACGGTGACGGCCTTCGAGGTCGACGGGCCGCGTCTCACCCTGGTGGCCGAGACGGACGCGGGGGGGAGCTGGCCCAGACATTTCGCCGTCGACGGCGACCGCCTCTATGTGGCGAACCAGCGGTCGGACAATGTGGCCGTGCTCACGCTCAAGGACGGCATCCCGCAGCCGACCGGCGAGACCCTCCACGTCGGCACCCCCTCCTGCGTGCTCCCCCTTTAGATCTTCAGTCCCACCAGAACGACCAGAAGTTCTGCCCGAGGATCTGCTCGGCGTAGTCTTCCAGCGTCCCGGGCCCCTGGAAGACGCTGTCGGGGCAGAACGTCCAGTGCTCGGCGGCCACGCGCAGCGCGTGCGCCGCCGTGGCGGGCGGCGCGGCCACGCTCAGCTCCATCGTGTTGAAGCCCAGCGCGACCAGCCGTACCCCGAACCTGTCCTCCCAACTGCGCACGACGGCCGCCAGCGGCACGGTCCATTCGTTGTGGTGCAGCGCGCCCTGCCAGCCGATCGCGACCAGCGCGTCGGCGCTGCGCGCCGCGGCCGCGAGCCCGAGCGGAGTCATCCGCTCGGCGATGACGTCGGCGTACCAGTCGGCCACCGCGTCCGGATCGGCCACCGGTGTCCCCGGCTCGGCCAGGCCGGGGCACTCGGTCTCGAACGGGGTCAGCTCCACCTCATAGCCCCTGGCCAGATCCGCCCACGTCTCGGCCATGAACCCCTGGGCGGTGAAGTGGTCGATCTCGGCCGGCGCGTCCGGTGCGATCTGCCCGGACGACCACGACTGGATCCCGTCCTCCAGCAGCACCGGCCACAGTCCCGACGTGTGATGCTCGCGCCGCAACCGGCTCCACAGACCGGCCGGCACGGGGTCGTCGCTGAGCCAGAACGAGGGACGGTGATGGGTGCGCCACCGGTCGTAGTCGGGGTCAGGCCACACGAGGGTCCCGGGCGGGAGTTCGACGGACAGCCCCCGCCTGTCCCCGCCGTCGCCTAAGAGCAGCTCCAGGTCCGCTGGAAGCCGCCGTCGCTCGTGAACCGACATGCGCCAATAATGTCGGACCTCGGGCCGTCTCCGCTTGTAGGGATCTCGTTCGGGTCCGATTTAGGGGGAGGACCAGACGGCACAGTCCCTCGGCGATGACCTTCATGGTAAGGCGGGTACGACTGCCGCAGCCGAGTTTGGCGAAGATGTGCTCCAGGTGCGTGTGCGAGAAAATGCAAGATCACGGAGAGGGGGTTGGGTGGGCATCGGTGTCGGCCGCGGGTGCGGCCAGGAGGTGGTCGAGGACGCGGACGCCGAACTCGAGGCCCTTGATCGGGACGCGCTCGTCGACTCCGTGGAACATCCCGAAGTAGTCCAGATCCGGGGGCAGCATCAGCGGGGCGAAGCCGTACCCCCGGATGCCGAGCCGGGCGAACCACTTCGCGTCGGTGCCGCCCGTCATGACGTACGGCACCGGCCGCGCGCCGGGGTCCTCGGCGAGCAGGGCGGCGGCCAGCTCGTCGTAGAGGCCATCGGCGGGGGAGGAGACCGCGTCGTCGAAGCTCACGAACTCCCGGGTGACCTTCGGTCCGAGCAGCCGGTCGATCGTCTCCAGGAACTCCTCCCGCTGGCCGGGCAGGAACCTGCCGTCCACGTGGGCCCGGGCCGTACCGGGGATCACGTTGACCTTGTATCCGGCGTCCAGCATCGTCGGGTTGGCCGAGTTGCGCAGCACGCCGCGGAACAGGGCGGCCGCGCGGGGCAGCCGCTCGATCTCCTCGTCCAGCCGGTCGAGGTCGATCATGGTGCCGAGCGCTCGCGACAGCCCGTCGATCAGCTGCGCCACCTCCGGCGTCAGCCGTACCGGCCAGCGGTGGTCGGCGAGCCGGGCCAGCGCCCGGGCCAGCTCGGCGACGGGGTTGTCCACGGCGGGCTTGGACCCGTGCCCGGCGACCCCGCGGGCGGTCAGGCGCATCCAGGCCGTGCCGCGCTCCCCGACGGCCAGCGGATAGAGCCGGACGTCGCCGTCGTGCCAGGTGAAGCCGCCCGACTCGCTGATGGCCTCGGTGCAGCCGTCGAACAGGTCCCGATGGCGTTCCACTGCGTGGCCCGCGCCGTACTCCCCGGTCGCCTCCTCGTCGGCGAGGAACGCCAGCACCAGGTCGCGCTTCGGGCGGACGCCGCGCCGCGCCCAGTCGAGGGCGAGCGCCAACGTCATCGCCAGCGTGCCCTTCATGTCCACCGCGCCCCGCCCGTGCACGAGGCCGTCCTCGACCTCGCCGGAGAACGGGTGGGTACGCCATTCGGAGGGCTCGGCCGGCACCACGTCGAGGTGACCGTGGACGAGCAGCGCGCCCCTGGCCGAGGAGGAGCCGTCCCCGGCCACGCGGGCGACCACGCTGGTCCGGCGCGGCGCCGACTCGAACACGACCGGCTCGAGACCGGCCGCGTCGAGCAGCCCGGCCACGTACTCCGCGGCCCGCCGTTCCCCCGGGCCGTCCCCGCCGCCGTCGTTGGTCGTGTCGATCCGCAGCAGCTGCGAGCAGATCTCGGCCACCTCGCTCATCGGCTTCCCTCCAGAATCAGTGGCGGCACCTCCGGCGTCGGGAAGCCGAAGATCAGGCCGTAGAACGCGAGCTCGGTCTCGAGCGTGGCGACGATTGTCTCCTCACGCCGCCATCCGTGCTGCTCGCCGGGGAACGTCAGACAGGCCCACCGGCCGCCGTGCTCGGCCAGCGCGGCGGCGAATCGCTCCGACTGCGAGGGGTCGACCACCGCGTCCTCCAGGCCGTGCATGAGCAGCGCGGGCCCCGACGCCGCGGCGGCGTGCCGGATCGGCGACCTGTCGAGATAGCGCTGCCGGGTCTCGGGCAGCGGCCCGATCAGCCCGTCCAGATAGCGCGACTCGAAGTCGTGGGTCTCCGCCGACCAGCTCTCGGGATCGGAGATGCCGTAGTTGGACACCGCGCCGCAGAACACGTCGCTGTGGGTCAGCGCGGCCAGCGAGGTCCAGCCGCCGGCGCTGCCCCCTCTGATCGCCACCTTCTCCGCCCGCCCGGTGCTCAGCAGCCGGCGGGCCACGGCCTCGCAGTCGCGTACGTCGACGACGCCCCAGTTGTGCCGCAGCCGCTCCCGGTAGGCCCTGCCGTACCCGGTGGAACCGCCGTAGTTGACCTTGGCGACGCCGATGCCCCGGCTGGTGAAGTAGGCGACCTCCAGGTCGAGGACCGGCGCGACCGAGCCGGTCGGCCCGCCGTGCACGAACAGCACGTACGGCGCGGGCCGCCCAGGTTTGCCAGGCTTCCCGGGCTCCTCGGCCGCCTCGGTGAGCGGGGGATAGAGGTGGGCGTGCACACCGTCGACCGTAACCGGCTCGGGGACCGGAAGCAGCCCCGCCGGGGGCAGCGTTCTGGGGGCCGACAGCACCCCCCGCACGCCGTCCTCGATGCCGACCCGCACCACCTCGTACGGCCGGCGCGGCGAGGCGGCCACACCCACGACGCTCGTGCCGTCGGCGGCCAGCGTGGGCGCCCAGAACGTGTGATCACCCGCGATGTCCCTGATCGACGTGCCGGTTCGGTCCAGCACGCCCAGGCGGCGCTCGTCGGCTGTGCCGTACGTGGCGACGATCCGTCCGTCGGCGACGGCGAAGAAGGAACCGCCGATCTTCCATGGGGCGTCGCCGAACTCCAGCGCCAGCGGCGTCAGGTTCCGCGTCGTGCCGTCGAGGCCGATCAGGTGGATGTTCCACCAGCCGGTGGGATCGGTGACCGCGTACAGGCTGCCCGGGTCGCGCCACTCGGCCTGGACGGTCGCGGCGCCGGCGGCGATCACCCGGTGCGGGCCGCCGTCGATCGGGGCGACGCACAACTCGGTGGCGTCCCACGGCATGTCCGGGTGGTTCCACCCGATGTACGCGATCTGCCGCCCGTCCGGCGAAATGCGCGGGTTCATCAGGAAATGGTGTGACTTGATGATCGAGCGGAGCGGGGAACCGTCCAGCGGTACGGTCACGATGTCCCTTTTGATGGTCCGCTCGATGGCGTGGTGCTCGCCGGTCTCGCGTACACACCACACCTCGTCCCCGCGTACGACGTCCTCATGTACGACCAGGTCGGCGTAGCGCGCGGCATCGGGTGGGGTCAGCGGGACAGGGTCGCCGCCGGGGGAGCAGACGTACAGCCGCCCGTCGGACCACTCGGTGAAGATCAGGCGTCCCCGGTGGGCCCGCCACGACCGCCCGCCGTACTCCATGACCCGGTTGCGGGCGTTCCATCCGCCGGGGAGCACGTCTTCGATCGTGCCCTCCACCGTGCGCCGCACGACGCAGCGGCGTCCGCCCTCGTGAGGTCGCGGCTCATCCCACCAGACCTCATTTCCGGAAATTTCCACCCATAGTGGATGGTCGTCCATGCGGGCGACGTCCACGGCCTTGATCGTCACCAGTTTCCTTCGGAGTCCGGGAGCGGGAAAACCGGGGGACGGACGATGTGCACGAGCCCCCCGCTGCCCGTGCCGCGAAGCCAGACCTCCTCGAATGAGGCACGCGGGTACACCCGCCGCACGCCCTCGTCCAGCGAGCGCGGCCGCGTGACGAAACCCGCCAGTCCGTAACGTCCCGCACAGGCGACGCCGAACGGCCGGTCGCCGGTGCCCTGATAGCTGTGGTCGTACATATCACGCGCCGCGTGGTCGACGGCGGGGCACGGATCCTCCGGAGCGACCCGTTCCAGGTCGCCCGGCGTGGGTCCGCGGCCCCATAGTCCAGAACCATCGTAAACGAGGCCGGGCCGCGCCATGACTCCCCGCCGCCGTCTCACTGCGGATAGTGCCCGGCATGGAGGTGACCATCTGGCCGGTTGTCGTTTCCGGCCTGACGCCGCGCATCGGATGGTTCACGTATCCGGCGGCGCCTGGCGGATCAGAGGTACTGCCCCATCGACGTGGGCGGGTCCGGCTCGGTGACCGGGCGGCCGTCGCGCAGGGCGAACAGCTCGGCCAGCGTCGCCCCGCCCCCGAGAACGCCCCCGAGAACGCCCCCGGGAACGCCGGCCGGTGCGCCGGTCGTGGAGTCCGGCGAGGATTCGCGCAGCCACGCGGCGGCCTGCGCGGCGTCCAACCGGCCGATCTCGATCTGGGCCAGGCACCGGCCGGGCCGTACGACCGCCGGATGCAGCCGGCTGAGGTCCTCGTTGGTGGTGATGGCGACGAGCACGTCCCGGCCCTGGCCGAGCAGGCCGTCGGTGAGGTTGAGCAGCCTGGACAGGCCCTGCCCGGTCGACTGCTTGGCCTCGGCGCGGATGAGCTCGTCGCAGTCCTCCAGCACCAGCAGCCGCCAGCGCGCCTCCTCGTCCTCGTCGTCGGGGCCGTCCCAGCCGACCGCCACGTCCATCAGATAGCCGGGCTCGCCGAACAGACGCTCGGGGTCGAGCACGCAGTCGACCTGGCACCAGCCGGCCCACTCCCTGGCGAGCGTCCGCAGCAGCGTCGTCTTGCCGGTGCCCGGCGGGCCGTGCAGCAGCAGCAACCTGCCGGTGATGTCGCCGGGTGTGGTCTTCATCAGCGTGTCCAGCCGGGGCGCGGCGGCCCGCGCGTAGTTGCGCCTGATGTCCTGCCAGGCCGACGTGGTGATCGGCTTCACCGACCGGCGCGCACCGTGTGCGGACGCCCACCAGAAGCCCATGCTGACGTGGTCGGCGTCGGGAGCCGCCTCCGTGGCGTCCCGTACCGCCTCGGCGAGGACCGAAGCGGCCAGTTCCTCGCTGACCGCCGTCGCGGTGAGGGTGGCGGACCGGTTGGCGTGGCGGACCACCCGCAACGTCCATCCGTCGCCCGCGACGAGGCGCGCCTCGTGGCCGTCGGTGTGCTGGGCCACGCGCAGGAGCAGGCCGCCCGCCGCCGTCATCGGCGCGTCGGGACGGACCCGATCGAGGTGGGTGGTGCGCGACCAGGGCTGCGTGCCGGCCGCGAACGGCGACAGCGCCAACGCGTCGATCACATCGGCCGGACTGTCGGTGTCGTCGATCCACACCCGCATGGGGATCTGGTCCTCCAGCCCGGACCGTTTCGGAGCGGGCTGCTTCGGGGTGGAGGACTGCCGGGGCCGGGGGTCGGGGGAGAAGGGAACCTCCTTAAGGACGGACATGCCACCCATGATCTCGGTTGTACGGCCCGATGTCGATGCGTTTACGGACAGACCCCCCACCCCATCATCCACCCCCCGCCCCCGCCCGTGATCTTGCGAATTTTCGCACGGATGCCTTCTGACCTGCGCAAATCACCTTCGTGATCTTGCAGAAACTCGCAGAGGGACCCTCTGACGTGCGCTTATGTGTTAGCTGATCTTGCACTTGGTCGGGTGGTGCAAGATCACGAACTGCATTCTCGCTGCTCAGGGGGTTGGTTTGCGAGGAACTGCAAGATCACGAATATGAAATGCCAGCTCCCGGCGCTGAGTGCGAGTATTCGCAAGATCACGCCATGGAGAATTGGGGGGAGGGGGGGGAGGTGATCACGGGTTGGAGTCATGGTTGGAGTGGCGGGGGGTTGAGGGCTTTATGGCTGGTGAGGAGGTATCCGTAATTGATTGCGTGGGCAAATAACCGTAAAAGAGCATAACCGGCCACGTGATCCCACTAGGCTCGGTTGTCGCACCGTTCGGTTTCCCCCGGAGGACTTCGTGTCCATCGATCTCGTGTCCCGCGCTGCCTGGGGTGCACGTCCCCCGAAAGGCCCTTACTCCCCACTGAACTCGACAAAGGGGGTGAAGGTTCACTACACGGGCGGACGGGTGGATCCGTCGATCGTCGACGATCACGCCAAGTGTGTGGCCCTGGTCAAATCGATCCAGGACTATCACATGGACGGCAACGGCTGGTTGGATATCGGATATTCAATGGTCGCTTGTCCTCACAGAAAGGTATTTGTGGGACGCGGCCCGCACCACCTGCCGGCGGCCAACGGTCCGGGGCTCAATTCCGGCCACTACGCCGTGCTCGGCCTGGTCGGCAATGCCGGGCTGATCCAGCCGACCGACGGCATCCTGAACGGCATCCTCGACGCGATCGACTACCTGCGCGAGCACGGCGACGCGGGCTGGGAGATCAAGGGCCACCGCGACGGCTACCCCACCGACTGCCCCGGCGACCCCCTCTACGCCTGGATCAGGAAGGGCGCTCCCCGCCCTGATGGGGGCCCGCCCGACTGGCCGGGACGGCTGCTGAGGTATCCGCCGATCATGCG
This sequence comes from Sphaerimonospora cavernae, assembly GCF_042435035.1. NCBI lineage: Bacteria > Bacillati > Actinomycetota > Actinomycetes > Streptosporangiales > Streptosporangiaceae > Sphaerimonospora > Sphaerimonospora cavernae. Next base: position 127,466 of record NZ_JBHMQT010000057.1, on the reverse strand, counting down.
CGGCAACGATGTACGGATCTGGCAGGCCCAGATGAAACGACTCGGGTACGACATCGACGTCGACGGCGCCTACGGCCCGGCGTCCAGGAAGGTGTGCGTACGCTTCCAGAAGCACGTCCACCTCGACCCCGACGGCATCGTGGGCCCCCTGACCTGGCACGCGGCCTTCGCCGCTCCCTGAGGCGGCGCCCCTGTCCGAAGTGTGAGACGTACCGTGGTGTTTAGGTAAAACGCGGACCCCGGAGCATTCTTCTGGAGACGCTCGGCCTAGCATCCCTGGCATGACGGTGCCACCTCTTGAAATCGCCTCGGGGTTCCCGCCCGGCTCGCGGGAGCAGTGGCGCACGCTCGCGCTCGGAGTCCTGCGCAAGTCGGGAGTCCTCGGCGAGGACGCCACACCCGCCGCCGTTGAGGAGGCGCTGTCCTCCACCACCCACGACGGCGTGACCATCGCGCCTCTCCACGACGCCGCCGCCCTGCCGGCCGCCCCCCGGATCGTACGGCGGGGCGACCGGTGGGACGTCCGGCAGCGTCACGCCCACCCCGACCCCGCCGTGACCAACGAGGCCGTTCTGGCCGATCTGGAGAACGGCGTCACCTCGATCTGGCTCGATCTGTCGGCCAATGGGCCGGACGCGCTGCCGCGTGTGCTCGACGGCGTCCACCTCGACCTCGCCCCGGTGGTCCTCGACGCCGGCGCCGGGGCGAGCGGTGTCCAGCCGATTCGGGTCGCGGGCGCGTACCTCGACCTGCTGGCCGAGCGCGGTGTTACGGCTCCGGGCGGCAACCTCGGACTCGATCCTTCCGACGGGCCGGAGACGGTCTCCCTTCTGCGGCGTTGCCTGGCCGAGCAGCCATCCCTGCGCGGAGTCGTCGTCGACGCCCTGCCGTACCACGACGCGGGCGGCAGCGACGCCGAGGAGCTGGGCTGTTCGATCGCCGCGGGCGTGGCCGCGCTGCGGGCCATGACCGACGCCGGCCTTACAGTTGAACAAGCGATAGGTTTGCTGGAGTTCCGCTACGCGGCCACGGCGGACCAGTTCCTCACCATCGCCAAACTGCGGGCCGCGCGCCGGCTGTGGGCGCGGGTGGCCGAGGTCGTGGGCGGGCCGATCGAGCAGCTTCAGCACGCGGTGACGTCCTCGGCGATGATGACGGTCCGCGACCCCTGGGTGAACATGCTCCGCACCACCCTGGCCTGCTTCGGCGCGGGCGTCGGCGGGGCCGACGCGGTGACCGTGCAGCCGTTCGACGCCTGCCTCGGGCTGCCCGACGCGTTCGCCCGGCGGATCGCGCGCAACACCCACTCGCTGCTGGTGGAGGAGTCCGGGGTGGCCCGGGTGGCCGACCCGGCCGGCGGCTCCTGGTACGTGGAGCGGCTCACCGCCGACCTCGCCGAGCGCGCCTGGGCGTGGTTCCAGGAGATCGAGCGCGCCGGAGGGATCGCCGCCGCCCGCGGAAGGCTCGTCCCCGAGCGGATCACGGCCACCCGGGCCAGGCGGGCGCGGGACGTCGCGCACCGCCGCGACCCCATCACCGGCGTCAGCGAGTTCCCCAACCTGGCCGAGAAGCTCCCGGTCCGCCAGTCCGGGCCGGGCCTCGCCCGTCCAGTTGAACCCGGCGGGCTGCCGCGGATCCGCTACGCCGAGGAGTTCGAGGCGCTGCGTGACCTCGCCGAGGGGCAGGCCGAGCGGCCCAAGGTCTTCCTCGCCACGATCGGGCCCGTCGCCGCGCACACCGCGCGCACGACGTTCGCCGCCAACCTGTTCGCCGCGGGCGGCATCGCCGCCGTGACCAGCGGGCCGGGCACCGACTCGGCCGCGATCGCGGAGGCGTTCCGCGCGGCCGGCACCCCGGTCGCCTGCCTGTGCTCGAGCGACCGACTGTACGGCGAGCACGCCGCGGCCGTGGCGGCCGCGCTGCGGGAGGCCGGAGCCCGGCGGATCTGGCTGGCCGGCAAGGGTGAGCATGGAGATGTGGACGCCAACCTCTATGCCGGATGCGATGCGCTGGATGTGCTGCGTACGACGTTTGACGACCTGGGAGTAGCCCGATGACTCGACAAAATCCGGGGATTCCGGATTTTTCCGGAATTGAGCTAGGGGCGGGGGCGGAAGCCGTACCGGCGTCGTCCGACGCGGCGGCGTGGGAGACGCCGGAGGGCATCGGGGTCAAGCCGCTGTACACGGCCGCCGACCTCGACGGGCTGGACTTCCTCCAGACCTACCCCGGCATCGCGCCGTACCTGCGCGGGCCGTACCCGACCATGTACGTCACCCAGCCGTGGACCATCCGCCAGTACGCCGGGTTCTCCACCGCTGAGGAGTCCAACGCGTTCTACCGGCGCAATCTCGCGGCCGGGCAGAAGGGCCTGTCGGTCGCGTTCGACCTGGCGACGCACCGGGGGTACGACTCCGATCACCCGCGGGTGGCCGGCGACGTCGGCATGGCGGGCGTGGCGATCGACTCGATCTACGACATGCGGCAGCTGTTCGAGGGCATCCCCCTCGACAGGATGAGCGTGTCGATGACCATGAACGGCGCGGTGCTGCCGATCCTGGCCCTGTACATCGTGGCGGCCGAGGAGCAGGGGGTGAGCCCGGACAAGCTGGCCGGGACCATCCAGAACGACATCCTCAAGGAGTTCATGGTCCGCAACACCTACATCTACCCGCCGGGCCCGTCGATGCGGATCATCTCCGACATCTTCGCGTACACCTCGGCGAACATGCCGAAGTTCAACTCCATCTCGATCTCCGGCTACCACATCCAGGAGGCCGGGGCGACCTGCGACCTCGAGCTGGCCTACACGCTCGCCGACGGCATCGAATACCTGCGGGCCGGCGTCGGAGCCGGTCTGGACATCGACGCGTTCGCGCCGCGGCTGTCGTTCTTCTGGTGCATCGGCATGAACTTCTTCATGGAGGTCGCCAAGCTGCGGGCCGCCCGCCTGCTGTGGGCGAACATCGTGCAGGACTTCGGCGCGACCAACCCCAGGTCGCTGTCGCTGCGCACGCACAGCCAGACCTCCGGGTGGTCGCTGACCGCCCACGACGTGTTCAACAACGTGGTGCGCACCTGCGTCGAGGCGATGGCCGCCACCCAGGGGCACACCCAGTCGCTGCACACCAACGCCCTCGACGAGGCGCTGGCGCTGCCGACCGACTTCTCGGCCAGGATCGCCCGCAACACCCAGCTCGTCCTCCAGCAGGAGTCCGGCACCTGCCGCGCGATCGACCCCTGGGGCGGCTCGTACTATGTCGAGCGCCTCACCCACGACCTGGCCCAGCGCGCATGGGGGCACATCCAGGAGGTCGAGGCCGCCGGCGGCATGGCCAAGGCGATCGACGCCGGGCTGCCGAAGATGCGCATCGAGGAGGCGGCCGCCCGCACCCAGGCGCGCATCGACTCCGGCCGCCAGCCGGTCATCGGGGTCAACAAGTATCGCCCCGAGGCCGACGAGGAGATCGACGTCCTCAAGGTCGACAACACCGAGGTGCGCCGGCAGCAGCTCGACAAGCTGCGCCGCCTCCGCGAGGAGCGCGACCCGGCGGCGGTGGCGCGGGCACTGGAGGCGCTGACCGAGGGCGCCGCCGGGAACGGCAACCTGCTGGAGCTCGCCGTCACCGCCGCCCGCGCCAAGGCGACGGTCGGGGAGATCTCCGAGGCGATGGAGAAGGTCTTCGGACGCCACGCCGCGCAGATCCGTACGATCTCCGGGGTGTACCGGGAAGAGGCCGGAGGCGGCGCCGTGGACGAGGTCAGGGCCGCATGCGCGGACTTCGAGAAGGCCGAGGGCCGCAGGCCGCGCATCCTCGTCGCCAAGATGGGCCAGGACGGCCACGACCGGGGCCAGAAGGTGATCGCCAGCGCCTTCGCCGACCTCGGCTTCGACGTCGACGTCGGCCCGCTGTTCCAGACGCCCGAGGAGGTCGCCCGGCAGGCCGTCGAGGCCGACGTGCACATCGTGGGCGTCTCCTCGCTGGCGGCCGGCCACCTGACCCTCGTGCCCGCGCTGCGCAAGGCGCTGACCGACCTGGGCGCGGACGACATCATGATCGTGGTGGGCGGAGTGATCCCGCCCGGCGACGTCGACGAGCTGCGCGCCGCCGGAGCCGCGGCCGTCTTCCCGCCGGGGACGGTCATCGCCGACGCCGCGCTCGGGCTGCTCAAGGACCTGTCCGCACGCCTGGCCCATCCCACGGCATGACCTCGACAGAGGACTACCTCGCGGGCGTACTGGCCGGTGACCGACGGTGGACCGCGCGGGCGATCACGCTCGTCGAGTCCACCAGGCCCGATCATCGGGAGCTCGCCCAGCGGCTGCTCGTCGAGCTCACCCCGCACGCCGGAAAGGCGCGCAGGGTCGGCATCTCCGGGGTGCCCGGAGCCGGCAAGTCGACGATCATCGAGTCGCTCGGCACCTACCTGACCGAGCGTGACCACCGGGTCGCCGTGCTCGCCGTCGACCCGTCCTCGCGGCGCAGCGGCGGCAGCATCCTGGGCGACAAGACCCGGATGGCCAGGCTCTCGGCCGACCCCCGGGCGTTCATCCGGCCGTCCCCGACGGCCGGGACGCTCGGCGGCGTCGCCCGGGCCACCCGCGAGGCGATGGTCATCGTGGAGGCCGCGGGCTACGACGTGGTGCTTGTTGAGACCGTCGGCGTCGGCCAGTCGGAGACCGCCGTCGCCGACATGGTCGACACGTTCCTGCTGCTCACGCTCGCGCGTACCGGCGACCAGCTCCAGGGCATCAAGAAGGGCGTGCTGGAGCTGGCCGACGTGATCGCGGTCAACAAGGCCGACGGCGAGCACGAGATGGCCGCCCGCCGCGCCGCCCGCGAACTGTCCGGCGCGCTGCGGCTGCTGCGGTCGCACACCCCCGTGCTGACCTGCAGCGGCCTCACCGGCACCGGCCTCGGCGAGCTGTGGGCGCAGATCGTACGCCACCAGGAGGAGACCGACCTGGCCGCCAGACGGCGCCGCCAGCAGGTCGAGTGGACCTGGTCGCTGGCCAGGGACCGCCTGCTCGCCCGGCTGGAGGAGCGGGCGGCTCCGATAACTGAGGAGGTCGAGCGCCAGGTCCTCGACGGCACCCTCACCCCCTCCCTCGCCGCCGACCGCCTCCTGGCCGCCTTCGCAGGAAACGCCTCCCCGGAGGGAAACGAGGCCGGACGGGGATCCGAATGAGAAGCCGGGTGAGCGGCCGGGTGCCGTCCGCGCCGAGGTAACGGCTCCAGGTCCCCGTCACACCGCATTATCACGGCCAGGGCGACCACGCGGTAGCGCAGGCCGTACCTCGCGCCTGCGGCAGGCGGGATTTGATCACGGTATGCCGTACTGCCATGCTTGCCCGCGTGATCAACAAGATCGATAGAGAAGCCTGTCCTCCGGCGGTCGGTCGACCCCGCCGCCGCGGGCTGCGACGCGCCACGGCGGCTCTGCTGGTGAGCATGGTCGCGGGCACCGGGGTCGCCGTCGCGGCGTCGCCCGCGTGGGCCGATCAGCCGCCCACCAAGCTCCCGCAGAACGCCAGCAAGGCACAGCTCAAATTCCAGCCCGCCATGGACTACGACACCGACGGGTGCTACCCGTCCGTGGCCGTCGGCGCCTACGGCGACCTGAACGAGGGACTGAAGACCTCTGGAGCTCTGAACGGTTCGTGTCGTGACGAGTCCGATCTGGAAAACAGCAACATGTACGCGCGTTCCCACTGCAATGCCAACGGATGGTGCGCCCACATGTACACGCTGTACTTCCAGAAGGACCAGACCTTGCCGGGCGGCTGCCTGGACGAGGACGGGTGCGGTCACCGGCACGACTGGGAACAGATCGTGGTCTGGACCAAGGACGACAGGGCCGAGTACGTCTCGACCTCCGCTCACGGTAAGTTCAGCACCAAGCCGGCCTCTCAGGTCGTGTTCCAGGACACCCACCCGAAGATCGTTTACCACAAGGACGGGGCGAGCACCCACGCGTTCCGCTTCGCCCGTGCGTCCGAGGCACCGGAGAACCACTGGGGGAAATGGCACTTCCCCGACCTGGTGAGCTGGAACGGCTATCCCTCGATCAGGGTGCGGGACATCATGGCCGGACATAACTGGGGCCACGCCACGTTCCCTTTCAACGACTATGTGGAAAACCCCAAAAATACCTTCGTGGGGCACCTTGAGAGGGCCTACCAGAAACTCACCTTCGGCTTCGACATCAACGAGCACAGCCTGCCGGCGGGGATGCCGGATCCGAACACACCGACCGTGGAGGCCCTGCGTCCCATGGCGCTCGGTTCGTCCACCACCTACGGCGAGGGCAGCTCGGACGGGAACGGTTACCGGGGCACCGCCGACCGGGGCTTCCGCGATCTCATCAGACAGAGCAGCGGGTCGAGCAGCCCGTCGGTGGACTGGGTCGGTTCCGTCAGGGTCGGGCAGATGGCGGATCGCGACGTCGAAGGCTGGCGGGGTTTCACGATCGACGGGATCGCGGGCAAGGCGAAATGCGCGGTCAAGACCTACCAGCCGAACCTCATCACCCTCATCGCCGGCGGCAACGACGTCATCCAGGACTACCAGATGGACGGCGCCATCGGACGGCTCGAAGCCCTGATCGAACAGGTCAACGCCGATGCCCCGGGAGTCGCCGTCCTGGTCTCGGGAGTCCAGCCCTTCCACGACCCCGCCAGGAACGCGCGGGGACAGGTGTTCACCGTCCAGATCCCTCCCCTGGTGAAGCGGCTCGTGAAGAAGGGGCTACACGTGGTGTACGTCGACACGACCGGACTGCGGCAGTCCGACATCGGCTCCGACGGCATCCACCCCACCGATCGAGGCTACGAGAAGATCGGCGAAGCCTTCGTGAAGGCGGCCGGCGAGGCGCGTGACAACGGATGGATCCGTAAGCCGGGTCCTCAGGCGCCGAACGCGGGGTCCCACCCCTGCGGGCTCAAGGACGACGGCGCGGGCATACCCGTGCCGTCGCAGAAGAACCTGGGCCCGAACTGGGAGGACCGCGGCGTCATCCAGGCCAAGGAGTTCCCCTCCTCGTCCCGCTTCTGGATGGTGGACGTCAACAAGGACCGCAAGGCCGAGTTCGTGGTGGTCGACAAGAACCAGAACTTCCGGTTCTGGTGGAACGGCGGTCCCTCGGGCAAAACCTGGACCCCCTTCGTGGAAGGGCAGAACTCCTACACCCCTGCCGCCGGGGCGGTCGGCAACATGCTGCGCTTCGGCGACGTCGACGGTGACGGCTTCCCCGACTGCATGGTCGTCTGGCTGAACGGCAGGGTGGACGTCAGCACCTGGAAGGCCGACAATCCGTCCGGTTCACGCATGTGCATGGACAACGAGAAGTTCATGGGCGCCGGTGTCTACTCCGAGGGTTCCGAGGGAGACCGGCTGACCATCGACCCGGACACGAAGATCCGCTTCGCTGACGTCACCGGAGGCGGGCGCGACGACTACCTGCTGATCGAGCCGGACGGCACGACGACCGCCTGGTACAACCAGGGTCTGCAGGTCAGGCGCACCTTCCCGTACCTGAAGTGGGATCTCCCCAAGAAGATCAGCGGTGCGCTGGCCAAACCCAGGGAGATCAGGTACGCCGACATCAACGGCGACAAGCGCGCCGACCGCATCCTGATCACCGCCAACGGCGGCGCGAGGGCCTGGATCAACGAAGGGGCCACGGGCTCGGGCGGCACCTACCGCGACATCGGCAGGATCGCCGGTGACAGCGGCCTCCCTCCCAAGGACATCCAGTTCGCCGACATCGACGGGGACGGCAAGGCCGACCTCCTGCGCATCGGCTGGACCGGCGTCACCCACGCCTGGCTCAACAAGCTGCCGGCGAACTACTTCGACACCTTCCACCCGTAAGGCACGTTCCCGAATATCGGGAACGGGTCGTACGGGCAGTGAACTTGCCCCCACCGGGAGATCGTTTTTCTACCCCGGTGGGGGTTTTCGCTACCCGTGGGGCGCGGAATGCATGATTGCACTTTTGTCGGCGGCGATCCGTGTGACGATGTGCGCGCTAACGAGGGGAGGGGCCGTGGGAGGCGATCGCCGCCGGGCCCCTGACTTAGGGGAGGTGCGAATGCGTCACGATCCGATGCTGCCGCCGCCGGTGGCGCGGGCACTGGGGGAGTACCGGGCGCTGCTGGCCGAACACGGGCTCACCTGGGGAGAGCCCCCGCTCACGTACGTCAAGGCGATGAGCCATCTCCGCTTTCCGGACGAGGCGGACCGGATGACGCTGCCGCCGGGAGACTTCGACCTGGCGGATCTCGACGCGGCTTTTCGCGACGTGATCGGCGGCACCGTTCCCCGGGGCCTCACCCGGCTCCGGCTGACCCCGGACGGGCACCGGCTGGAGACGGGCACACCGCTGGTACTGCTGTCGCCCACGCCGCTGCCGGTCATCCTGCTGGTCGACTCCGGCCTGGACAGCGCGGTAACCGTCGTCGCCGACGGCGTGCCGTACGAGATCAGGCCGGGGGGAGCGCGGCTGCTGGACATCGCGACCGACAGCGCTCTGAGCGTGGACGGGGAGGTGGTCGACCTGTCACCGCTGAGCCGGCCCGCCGTACCCGCCCGGCTCCGGCTGCGCGCAGGCGTCCCCTGCCGCTGGACGGTGCTGACGGAGGGCGGCCAGGGCTGGTATCCGGCCTGCGCGCCGCCGCGCCGCGACAACGTGGACATGCCGTTCTTCCACGGTGACGACATCGTGCTGGACGTGCCCGCCGAGCCCGTCACCGTCCGCGTCACGCGGGGGATGGAGTACGGCACGGCCGAGACGGTCGTCGTGCCCGAGCCCTGGGGTGAGACGCTCGTCGAGCTCACCCCCGAGCGGGTCTACGACGCGGCCGCCCGCGGCTGGTACGGCGCGGACCTGCACGTTCACCTGAACTGGGCCGGTGACCTGGTGGCGGCGCCGGCCGAGGCGGCGGCGGCCCAGCACGGCGAGGACCTGCACGTGCTCAACCTGGTCGCAGGCAATGTCTCGGGGGCGAGGGTCTACGACAGGGAAGCGCTGGAGCACTGGGCGGGCCGGGACCTGCCCTGGTCCGACGCCGGCCATATCGCCCGCATGGGCGTCGAATACCGAAGCGACCTGCTCGGGCACGTCCATGCCTTCGCCGTGGCGAGCCCCCCGAGCGTCTATCACATCGGTTTCGAGGGCGACGCCGACTGGCCGCCGAACGGCGCGTCCTGCGGGGAGCTCCGGGAACCGCACGCCGCGCTCGGCTACGCCCATCCCTTCCACGGCCCGGTGTCCTCCCCGGAGGACATCATCGGGGACGGCAGGCGCAATTGCTCGGGCCGCTCACTGGTGGTCGACGCCGCGCTCGGCCTGGTGGACGGCGTGGAGATCCTGCACTTCTCCGACCAGGACGACCCCTCGGGCACGATCGAGGTCTACCGGCGGCTGCTCGGCGCGGGCGTCCGCCTCGCCGCGCTGGCCGGGACCGACACCATGCTGTCCTTCACCCGGCAGGACACCGTCTCCAGCCCGCCCGGCTGGGAGCGGGTCTACGCCCGCCTCGATGAGCCCCTGTCCGCGGAGGCGTTCGCCCGTGCCGTACGGCTGGGCCGTACGTTCGCCACCACCGGGCCGTGGCTGGAGCTGACCGTAGAGGGCCGTGGGTCGGGCGACACGCTGGAGCCCCTGCCGGGCGACCGGGTGACGGTGACGGCCCGGACGATCGGGCCAGAGGTCGAGCGCTTGGAGATTCGTACGGCGGACGGCCCGATCGCCGAGGGGCCAGGCGGCGAGCTGACGACATCCCTGGTCGTCGGCGAGCCCACGTATGTCGTCGCGGTCGCCACGGGAGGGCGTCATCCCCGCTCGCCGTACCGGGACGCCTTCGCCCACACGAGCCCGGTCTATCTCGACGTGGCCGGCCGGCACGTCGCCCGACCCGAAGACGTCCGCTGGTGCCTCCACTGGCTGGACCTGCTGGAGGCCCTCGTCCGGGACCACGCCCGCCTGCGGACCCGATCCCAGCTCCGCGACCATCTGGACTTGCTGGAGAAAGCACGGTCCGTCTACGAGTCCCGCCTGGCCTGAAGGAACGCGGCCGATGCCGGGTGGCTGCTGCCACGTGGCCAGACATCCGCCGGATGTGAGCAGCAGCCACCAGATCATCCATTGGTCGAATTGTGCCTCCTGTCCTGTCTCGCGAGACCTGCTTCGTAGGCGGCGATGACCAGATGCACACGGGTGAAGGCGGTGATGCACGGTCGGTTGGCGTTTCGGAGCGTGCCCGGGACTGGCATCGAAGCTACGGGTGTCATACGCTGCAACATGCAGAAATCATGCGCCAACGGGCAGATGCCAGGGCTGAAATCCTGGTCTCGATGGGAGGTTGACGGTGCTGATCCGATTTCGGATGGCCAACCACCGGTCCTTTCGGGACGAACACGAACTGTCTCTGATCGCTACCGAGTTCGATGAGGGAACGGCGCGCGGGACCGGACTCAAACACCGCGGGCGGGATGTCGCGATCCAGCCCGTGTTGGGGGTGTTCGGAGCCAATGCGTCGGGAAAGACTAATCTGCTCGATGGCTTCCGGCTCATGCGTGACGCGGTACGGGACTCGTTCGCTGACTGGGGCAAAACACCGGAGACGGTCCCCCGGGAACCGTTCAAGCTCGATCCGGCATGCCGGGAAGAGACAAGTCTGTTCGAAGTGGACCTCGTACTGGGGCGAACTCCCGTCCGCTACACCTATGGCTTCGAGTTGTCCGACGAGCGGATTGAGGCTGAGTGGCTCCACGCGTACCCGCATGGTCGCCGCAACGTCTGGTTCGACCGGGAGGCGGATCGGTCGGCAGCTGAGGGAGGCGAGTTCGTCTTCAAAGGGGAGGGCTACAAGGGGGAGCGCGACGCTCTGGTCAAGCTGACTCGTCCCAATGCCTTGTTCCTGTCCGTCGGCGCCACTCTCAACGATCCTCAGTTGTCGCTGATCCACCGATGGTTCGTCAACGACCTGTGGCCGATGCCCTCGGAGAGGAACTCCCGTGCCCGGCCGGGGTTGACCGAGCGCCTCCTAATCCATCCGGTTCTGGCGGAGGACTATCACCGGCGGATCGTACGGCTGTTGCAATCGGCTGATCTGGGTGTTACCCGCCTCGATACGGATCCGGAGACCGGAAAGATCAGGTTGTGGCACCGTACACCGGATGGTGGGGAGTCGCCGCTCGACTTTCGTACGGAAGAGTCTCTGGGCACGCATGCCTGGTTCGCTTTCCTAGGGCCCATGCTCACTGTGCTGGAGCAGGGAGCGGTTCTGTTGGTGGACGAGTTGGATTCGAGCCTGCATCCCACACTCGCTGCCGAGGTCGTCCGGGTCTTCCAAAATCCCACGTCCAATCCGCATGGAGCGCAGCTCATCTTCACCACGCACGACGCGACCCTGCTGGGCAGTGCGGTGCTCGACCGTCCACTCAGCCGTGACCAGGTCTGGATCACGGCGAAGAAACGTTCCGGGGAGACGGAGTTGTACCCGCTGACGGAGGCGAAGCCGCGAAAGGAGGAGAACCTCGAGCGCGGCTACCTGCGCGGTCGCTATGGTGGGGTCCCGCGAGTCACCGCGGGGGAGATCGCCCGAGAGCTGTCCTGGCAGGAGGCGAAGACGACGGCGTGAGCAGGCGGACCGGGAAAGAGCATGATCGGCCGGGTAGACGGAGAAGACGCGGAGCCCTGGACGAAGAGCGACCACTGGTACGGAGGTCCGGTCCGGCCTTCCGAAAGGTGCGCGTGCTCTACGTGGCCTGTGAGGGCGAATCTACGGAACCGGACTATCTCCGATACCTGAACGAGCAGTTCGGCGATGGTGATGACGGGAGACGGCCTTTCCGGATTCAGCCGGTGTACCGCAAGAACGGGATGACCCCCGCTAAGGTTGTCGAAGCCGTACGGGAAGCCGCTGCCGAAGATGAGGCGTGGGCGCTCTTCGACCGTGACAGTCATCACGAAATTCCGCAGGCGGTGAAGGCCGCAGCCGAATACGGGATTGAGTTCGCCTTCTCGCACCCGTCGTTCGACCTGTGGCTGCTGCTGCATTTTCAGACGCTCACCGGGGCCCAGAGTGGCAGCAGCAAGATCGTCGTGGAGAAGCTGCGGCAGGCCACGGACGCATTCAAGGACTACGACAAGAGGGGCGACAAGAGCGTTAAGGGGGCGCGACGCGACGCTCTGAAAGGACGGGAGGGCAGGGCGGTGGCGAATGCCCGGAGTCTGGTCGCCTCCTGCGCCGCCGGTCGCTGCAGGCCAGACCATGCCAGAACGGAGCCGGTCGAACGCGATGCCGAACCGCGGTCGTCTCAGGAGTGGGCGGCCCGGTCCGGGCATGCCCAGGAATGCCCAATCCTCCGGCGTGATCCGTCCACCGACGTCTGGCGCCTGCTGGTCGCCCTCGGCATCCACGAGGACGAGAGCTGATCTAGGCGAAGAGGCTGTGGCCCCAGTAGTCGCCGGCGTCGGCGAGGCCGGGCGGGCAGGCGAAGATGCCGCTGGAGACGTGCTTGATGTATTCGTTCAGAGAGTCCTTGGCGGCCAGCGCCTGCTGGATCGGGACGAACTGCTTGCGCGGATCGCGCTGGTAGGCCATGAAGAACAATCCGGCGTCGAGCCTCCCGAGACCGTCAGAACCGTCGACATAGTTGTAGCCGCGGCGCAGGATGCGGGCGCCGCCGTGGAGGGACGGGTGGGCGAGCCGCACGTGCGAGTCGTCGGCGATGACGGGTTTTCCGTCGGGGCCGGTTTTGGCGAGATCCGGCTCGTCGAACTCATCCCGGCCGGTGAGCGGCGCGCCGACGCCCTTGTCGCGGCCGAAGATGGCCTCCTGCTCCGACAGCGGGGCGCGGTCCCAGGTCTCGATGTGCATGCGGATCTTGCGGGTGACCAGGTAGGTGCCGCCGTCCATCCAGGCCGGGCCGTCGCCGGGGGCGGCCCACAGGTGCTCGCGGAGCATTTCGGTGTCCTCGAGCTTGAGGTTGGCGGTGCCGTCCTTGAAGCCCATCAGGTTGCGCGGCGTCGCCTGGGCGCGGGAGGTGGAGGACGTACGGCCGAAGCCGAGCTGGGAGTAGCGGACCGAGACCTTGCCGAACCCGATCCGGACCAGGTTCCGGATCGCGTGGACGGCCACCTGGGGGTCGTGGGCGCAGGCCTGGAGGCAGATGTCACCGCCCGAGATCTCCGGAATCAGCGCGTCGCCGGGGAAGGCGGGCAGGTCGGCCAGCGAGGGCGGCCTGCGGTCGACCAGCCCGAAACGCTTGTCGAACAGGGAGGGGCCGAAGCCGATGGTGAGCGTGAGGCCGGAGGGGGGCAGGCCGAGGGCCTCGCCGGTGTCGTCCGGCGGGGCCTCCGGGTCGCCGCCGACCGCGCCGAAGGTGCCGGCCTCCTTGCCCTGGGTCATCCGGGCAGCGGCCGCGGTCCACTCCTGGAGCAGCTCGACCAGCTCGGCCTTCTTCTCCGTGGTCACGTCGAGCGCGACGAAGTGCAGCCGGTCCTGGGCGGGGGTGGTGATGCCCGCCTGGTGGGCGCCGTAGAACGGCACGGGACCGGAGACCGACGGCTCGTCGCTCGTCACGGTGGCCGAGTCGCCGCCCAGGGAGCGCCCGGCCAGGGCTCCCGCGCCGACGGCACCGGCGGCGGCCACACCCGCCGCCCCCAGGCCGAACAGCTTCCGCCGGCTTATCCCGCTCACTTCGCGACCACCGCGGCGACCTTGCTGATCGGCTCGGACAGGGCGTTGATGGCGTCAGACAGCAGGCGCAGGTCGTCCTTGGACAGCTCGGTGTGCAACTGCCACCCGTCGCCGGACCGGTGCCGCCCGAGGGCCTGCTCGGCCGCGGCGAACTTCTCGTCGAGCGTCTTCACCAGGTCGGGGGCTCGTTCCTCCAGCACCGGGCGCAGGGCCTGGATGGCGGCCTTGCTGCCCTGCAGGTTGGCGTCGAAGTCCCACAGGTCGGTGTGGGAGTAGCGGTCCTCCTCGCCGGTGATCTTCCCGGTGGCGACCTCGTCGAGCAGTTCCTTGGCGCCGTTGGCGAGCTGCACGGGCGACAACTCGGTCGCGTTGGCCTTCTCGACGATCGTGGTGACGTCGGCCATCAGCTTGTCGGCGAGCGGCCCGTCGCCGCTGATGTCCTTCTTGACCCACAGGTCCTTTTCGATGCGGTGGAAGCCGGTCCACTCCTCGCCCTCGGCCACGTCGTTCTCCCGGGCGTCGATGGCCGGGTCGAGGTCGCCGAAGATCTCGGCCACCGGCTCGATGCGCTCCCAGTACGTCCTGGCCACCGGGTAGAGCTGCTTGGCCTTGTCGATGTCGCCGGCCTTGACGGCGTCGGCGAACTCCTTCGTCTTGACGAGCAAGACGTCCGACTGGCTCTTGACGTACCGCTTGTAGCCGGCGACGGCCTCGGCGAGTTGTGCGTCGTCCGTCAGCGGTTTGTGCTCGCCGCTGACCTTGAGCGGGTTGCGGATGCCCTTGCCGGTCATGCCCGGCTTGCAGGTCGCCTCGTACATCCCGGGCGGGAGCTCGACGACCATGTCACGGGTCAGGCCGGGGACGATGTTCTCGACCTCGCCCATCACCCGGTCGCCCGCGGCGTAGACGTAGAACTCGGTGACCTTGCTGCCGTTGTTGGTCACGGTGAACGTCGAGGTCCCGGCGGTCAGTTCAGCGGTGGCGACCTCGCACTCGGTGTCGGTGGCCGCGACGGCGATCTTCTTGTCCGCGCCGTCCGCCCCGGAGGACGTCTCCGACGACGCACAGGCGGTGAGACCGGTGAGGCCGCCGAGGGCGAGCACGGCGAGGGCAGCGGTGATGGGGGTGCGCATTGATGGACTCCGTCGGCTGCGTGAGCTGCTTGGGTGGGGATCAGGAGGCGGGCTGGGCCGAGGCGGGAACGGGGCGGGCGGGCGTCCGGCCGGAGGGCCTCAGGAAGAGGAAGAGGACCGGTGCCGCGTAGGCCACCCAGGCGATGGTCTCCAGCACGCTGGGCTCCGGGGTGATGTTGAACATGCCGCTGAGCAGTGTCGAGTACCAGGCTCCCGGGTCGAGGACGCCGCTGATGTCGAACGCGTGGGTGGCGAGGCCGGGCAGCACGCCCGCCTCCTGCAGATCGTGCACGCCGTACTTGAAGATGCCCGCGGCGACGAGGATCAGCAGCAGCCCGGTCCAGGTGAAGAACTTGGTGAGGTTGATCCGCAGGGCGCTGCGGTACAGTCCCCAGCCAATCGCGACGGCGGTCAGCAGCCCGAGGCTGATGCCGATCAGCGGGCTGGCGCTGGTGGTCGCGCCCTGGACCGCGGCGAACCACAGCAGCGCGGTCTCCAGCCCTTCCCGGACGACGGCGAGGAAGGCGACCACGGCGACCGCCGTCGCGCCGAGCTGGAGGGCGTCGCTCAGCTTCTCGCGGAGCTCCCCGGACATCCGCCGTGCGGCCGTGCGCATCCAGAACACCATGAAGGTCACGAAGACCGTCGCGGCGAGGGAGGCGACGGCGTCGAACAGCTCCTGCTGCTGCGAGGCGAGGTGCGCGGCGGTGAAGGTGAGCAGCGCGCCGAACCCGATCGACAGCACGACGGCGAAGCCCACCCCGGCCCACACGAGCGGCAATCGGTCGCGGCGCTCGCTCTTGACCAGGAAGGCCACCAGAATGGAGACGACGAGGGCCGCCTCCAGGCCTTCGCGCAGGCCGATCAGGTAGCTCGCGAACACGATGCCCCCCTCCGAGGAGTCGGTAAGCCTAACCTTATTTAGGCCAGGATTACCTTACTCCTAACTTCTCGTGGTGATGAAGAGGGGGTAGCCGTTTCTAACTTCCCCCGGGCAGCGCGGCGATAAGCCGGGGGCGCGGTAAATCAGTGGCGTCCCTGGTTGCCGGCCGTCTAACCTGGTTCGCGTCCTGCCGCCTGCTTTCGGAGGGTTCGTTGAAGCTCTGAGGTCACGACACCGCGCTGTTTCCACCGCCTGGTCGGTGGTCGTCGGCGCAGCGACCTCAGGACCCTTCTTCGCGGCGTCCAACCCCGGCCTGTGCCCGCGGTGTCTCCATGCGTATATCCACCACCATGCTTGGGGAGCCGCCCATGTCTTCTGCCTCTTTTTCTATCGTCTGTACGGAATTGTCCTTCGGCTGGCCTGACGGCACGGCCGTGTTCGAGGACGTCCGTTTCGCATTCGGCACCGGCCGTACCGGCCTCATCGGGGCCAACGGGTCCGGAAAGTCGACGCTGCTCAGGATCATCGCCGGAGAGCTGACCCCCTCGGCCGGCTCCGTCGGCGTGCGCGGCGCGGTCGGCTACCTGCCGCAGAACCTGCCGCTCGGCGCGAGCCGTACGGTCTCGGACCTGCTCGGGATCAGCCCGGCCCGGCAGGCCCTGCACGCGATCGAGCGCGGAGACCTCAGCGAGGCGCACTTCGACGTGGTGGTCTGGGACGTCGAGGAGCGCGCCCGCGCCGAGCTCGACCGCCTCGGCCTCGGCGAGGTGGAGCTCGACCGCACGGTCGCCACGCTCTCCGGCGGAGAGACGGTGCTGGTCGGGCTGGCCGCACGGTTCCTCGCCGAGCCGGAGATCCTGCTGCTCGACGAGCCGACCAACAATCTCGACCTGGACGCCCGGCGGCGGCTGTACGACGCCGTCTCGTCCTGGACGAGGACGCTGGTCGTGGTCAGCCACGACCGGGCGCTGCTCGAACGGGTGGACCAGATCGCCGACCTGCCGGCCGGGCGGACGTTCGGCGGCACGCTCAGCGAGTACGAGGAGGTGCTCACCATCGAGAGGGAGGCCGCCGAGCGGGCGGTCCGGGCCGCCGAGGGCGACGTACGGCGTCAGCGGCGCGAGCTGGCCGAGGCGCAGACCAAGCTGGCCCGCAGGGTGAGGTACGGCAACAAGATGTACGAGAACAAGCGCGAGCCCAAGATCATCATGCAGGAGCGCAAGCGGCAGGCCCAGGTGTCGGCCGGCAAGCACCGCACGATGCACGAGGAGAAGCTGTCGGAGGCACGCGAGCGGCTCACCGAGGCGGAGGACGCGGTCCGCGACGACGCCGAGATCAGGGTCGCGCTGCCCGCCACCGAGGTCCCGGCCGGCCGCACGGTCCTCGTCCTCGACGGGGTCCGTACGGCCGCGGGCCCCATCGGCGATCTGATCGTCGGCGGACCGGAACGGGTCGCGCTGCTCGGACGCAACGGGGCGGGCAAGTCCACGCTGCTCCGCACGATCACGGGAGAGATCCCTCCGGCGGAGGGGACGGTCAAGGTGGGGGTCCCCATGCGTTACCTGCCGCAGCGGCTCGACGTGCTCGACGACTCACTCAGCCTGGTCGACAACGTGCGGGCCGTCGCCCCGGCCGCGTCGGTGAACGCGATCAGGGCGGGGCTCGCCAGGTTCCTGTTCCGCGGCGACCGGGCCGAGCGGCCGGCCGGGACGCTGTCGGGCGGGGAGCGGTTCCGCGCGGTGCTGGCCGCGCTCCTGCTGGCCGAGCCCGCCCCCCAGCTCCTGCTGCTGGACGAGCCCACCAACAACCTCGACCTGGCGAGCGTCCGGGTGCTCGCGCAGGCGCTGTCGGCCTACCGCGGCGCCTTGATCGTGGCCGCCCACGACCTGCCGTTCCTGGAATCGATCGGGATCACCCGGTGGCTGACGGCGGGGCCGGAGGGACTGACAGCGACATAGTCGTTCCCTGGCGACACGGGCATGCCACGGCTACGGCATGCCGTACGCCTTGGCGATCAGCTCGTAGTTGCGCAGACGCGCGGCCCCGCCGTGCACCTGGGTAGTGATCATGAGTTCGTCCGCGCCGGTGCGCTCACGCAGTTCGTCCAGCCCGGCCCGCACCCGCTCGGCGTCGCCGTACACGACCGTGGACAGCCGTTCGCGGACGAACTCCATCTCCAGCGGACTGTAGGGGTAGGCCTCGGCCTCTTCGGGGGTGGGCACCCGGCCCGGGCGGCCCGTGCGCAGGCGCAGCCACGACAGCGCGCCCGGCATGGCCTGCCGCAGCGCCTCCTGTTCGGTGTCGGCGGCGACGGCCGCCACGCCGATCATCGCGTACGGCTCGGCGAGCACCGCCGAGGGCCGGAAGCAGGACCGGTAGAGCTCGAGGGCGGGCTCGGTGTTGGCGGCGCTGAAGTGATGGGCGAACGCGAACGGCAGGCCGAGCAGCCCGGCCAGGCGGGCGCTGAACCCGCTGGAGCCGAGCAGCCAGATCGGCGGCCGGTCGGCCTCGCGCGGCACAGCCTGGATCTTCGCGTACGGGTGGCCGGGCGGGAAGGATCCGTCGAGGAATCGGGTCAGCTCGTCGAGCTGCTGTGGGAAGTCGTCGGGGTGCACCTCGGCCGAGCGGCGCAGCGCGTTCGCCGTGGCCATGTCGGTGCCGGGGGCACGGCCCAGACCGAGGTCGATGCGGCCCGGATGAAGCGCGTGCAGCGTGCCGAACTGCTCGGCGATCACCAGCGGGGCGTGGTTGGGCTGCATCACCCCGCCGGAACCGATCCGGATCGTGCGGGTGGCGGCGGCCAGATGCGCGATGAGCACCGCCGGCGAGGAGCTCGCCACCCCCGGCATCCCGTGGTGCTCGGCCACCCAGATGCGGTGGTAGCCCCACTCCTCGGCGCGCCGGGCCAGTTCGGTGGCGACGCCCAGCGCCTCGGCCGGGGTGCCGCCCTCGCCGACGGTCGCGAGTTCGAGGATCGACAGCGGCACCGTGGCGGTCCCGCGCGGCACGCCGCGGATGGTGTCAACGCTCATGGTTGCGGCAACCCGGAAGGTCAACTGAAAATTCCAACAGGGGTGTTCTGTCTGATTCGTCTGGGATGGGTGGGAGCTGTCATCCTTGGACCCATGAGCGAGCGAAAGCCGATCGAGTCGTGGCTGTCCGACATGGACGGCGTTCTGGTCCACGAGGGGCACCCGGTCCCGGGGGCGGACGAGTTCATCAAGCGGCTGCGCGAGTCGGGGAAGCGGTTCCTCGTGCTGACCAACAACTCGATCTACACGCCTCGCGACCTGTCCGTACGGCTGCGCGCGGCGGGTCTGGAGGTGCCGCCGGAGGCGATCTGGACATCCGCCCTGGCCACCGCCCAGTTCCTGGCCGACCAGCGGCCGGACGGCTCGGCCTATGTGATCGGCGAAGCGGGGCTCACCACCGCGCTGCACCAATGCGGATATGTGCTGACAGATCTTGATCCCGACTATGTCGTGCTCGGCGAGACCAGGACCTACAGCTTCACCTCGATAACGCGGGCGATCCGACTGATCGAGAACGGCGCGCGGTTCATCGCCACCAACCCCGACCCGATCGGGCCCTCGCACGAGGGATCGCTGCCCGCGTGCGGCGCGGTCGCCGCGATGATCACGAAGGCGACCGGAGTGGAGCCGTACTTCGTGGGCAAGCCGAACCCGATGATGATGCGCAGCGCGCTCAACCGGATCGACGCGCACAGCGAGAGCACCGCGATGATCGGCGACCGAATGGACACCGACGTGGTCTGCGGCATGGAGGCGGGCCTGCACACGTTCCTCGTGCTCACCGGGGTGACGCAGAAGGACCAGATCGACCGCTACCCCTTCCGGCCCTCCCAGGTCGTCGACTCCGTGGCCGACCTCGTCGACCTCGTCTGAAGCCGCATCACGTCGGTCAGTCGGTCGTACGGCGCAGGCGTTTGAGGTCGGAGCGGTGCTTCTTGGCGGCGAGGCGCCGTTCGATCGAGCCCTTGGAGGGTGCGGTCGGACGGCGTTTCCTCGGGGGTGGCGCGATCGCCTCACGTAGCAGGTGTGCCAGCCGTGCTCGCGCGGCCTCGCGGTTGCGCAGTTGCGAGCGGTGCTCGGAGGCCGCCACGGTCATCACGCCGTCGACGAGACGGGAGGCGAGCCGGTCGAGGGCGCGGGCCTTGAGGGCCGGCCCGAGCGCGGTCGTGGCCGCCACGTCGAAGCTCAGCTCGACCCGGCTGTCGGTGGTGTTGACGCCCTGGCCGCCGGGGCCGGAGGATCGCGAGAAGCGCCAGGCGAGTTCGGCCTCGGGAATGACGACCGAGCCGCGGATGTGCAACGGGCCTGGCATGATCCTCTCTCCATTGGGTTGTCAGGTCGACTGGATCGACAGGTAGCCAATTTATCCCCGTGAAGCCGTTTCCGCCCCTCATTTACCGCCTCGATCGGGCTTGAGGTTGTCGCGGTCCACCCGCTGGTGCAGAGTGGCGCGAGATCGGTACGACCCAGGGAAGGCGGCTGCCGCAACATGATCGTCGGAGTCCACGGCATCGGGAAGTACCGCTACTACGAGGAGGCCGGCGGCTCACCGGGGAGCGCGGCCGAGGCCATGCGGCGCAAGTGGAACGGCTACCTGGGCAAGGGGCTCGGCAGGGGAATCGGCCGGGGAAACGGTGAGTACTTCTCCGAGATCGCCTACTACGCCCATCATCTGCGCCCTGCCGCCCTGTCACCGGGCCCGGCACGGTCGTTGAAGCAGCTGGAGTTGAAGCAGATGGGGGCGCCGGCCAGGCTCGTGTTCGCCGACTGGGCGGCACAGCTGGACGGGCGGCTGCGCGGCGCGGCCGCGGCCGGGGAATCGCTGACCGGTGTGGTCCACCGGCTGACCGGGTGGCTGCTGGACTCCCTCGGCCCGCGCGCGGTGCGCTTCGCCGAGAGCTTCTGTCCCGAGGTCGCCGCCTATCTCGGCGGCGGCGACCCGCGGAGCCGCGCCCGCGACGCGGTGGCCGACACGATCCGGCGGCGTGCGCCCCGGGTCGTGATCGCACATTCGCTCGGCAGCGTGGTGACGTATGAGGCGCTGTGGGCGCAGCCGGAGCTGGAGGTCGAGCTGCTGATCACGCTGGGCAGCCCGCTCGGCATGCGGAACGTCGTCTTCGAGCGGCTGCTGCCCGCCCCCTTGAACGGGCGGGGCACCCGGCCGCCCGGTGTCCGCCGTTGGATCAACGTCGCCGACAAGGACGACATCGCGGCCATCCCGTCGGATCTGGGCGGCTGCTTCGAGGGTGTCGAGCGCGACCTGACCTGCAATATCGATGCGCTGGACTTCCATACTGTGCGCAACTACCTCGGCTGCGGAGTGGTCAACGATTATCTGAAGCCGTATGTCCTGCGAAACGAACAGAGGTTATGATCGAACAATCATGAAGATTGTTCTTTTCGACTACGGCAATGTCATCTCCCTGCCCCAGGCCGAGGCGGACGTCGCCCGGCTGACCGCTCTGCTGGACGGGCCTGAGACAGAAGGTGCGCCCGGTTTCGAGGAGCGCTACTGGGCGGCCCGCCTCGACTTCGACCGCGCCACCCTCGATCCCGGGGCGTACTGGTCGTTCGTGTACGCCAGGCCGGTGACCGGAGAAGAACTCGATCGCGTGGTCGCGCTGGACGTGGCGAGCTGGTCGCGCCCCAACGAGGACACCGCGGCGGTGATCGAGGAGCTGGCCGGGCAGGGAGTGCCGATGGCGCTGCTGTCCAACGCGCCGATCTGCGTCGCGGACGGGATCGACCCGCTGCCGTTCCTGGCTCCGATCGGCCCGCGCTTCTACAGCGGCCGGATGGGCATGGTGAAGCCCGACGCGGAGATCTATCTCAAGGTGATCGAGGAGTTGGGAGTGCCGGCCGGGGACGTCGTCTTCGTCGACGACCGCACCGAGAACGTCGCCGCAGCCCGGGCCGTGGGCGTCCACGGCGTCCACTTCCGCGACGGGCAGACCCTCCGCGAGGAGCTCAAACCGCTCCTCGCCTGACCGTCGGCCCACGGGCACGGGGACATCCCCGGTCTCCCGGCGGGACTCGGGACGGGCCTCGGCCATCACCCGTGATTACACGATTACGATCGCTCGCAGCGAACTGGCGCAAAAGATGGAACACGCCGAGGCTCCTGTTAGTTGAGTCGACATAACTCAACTCATGGGAGTGCTCATGACCCAGATCCTTCCCGTTCTCCCGCTGGACGACGCGGTCGTCCTGCCCGGCATGGTGGTTCCGCTCGACCTGTCGGCCGCCGAGGTGCGCGCGGCCGTGGACGCGGCGCGGGCCGGCGGTGAGAGCACGGTGCTCCTCGTGCCCCGTCTGGACGGCCGGTACGGCGCGATCGGGGTGTCGGCGGTGATCGAGCAGGTCGGAAGGTTACCCGGCGGAGAGCCGGCCGCCGTGGTCCGTGCCGTGGACCGGATGCGCGTCGGCACCGGCACCACCGGGCCCGGCGCCGCGCTGTGGGTGGAGGCCGAGGTGCTCGAAGGGGTGGCCTCCAGTCCCAGAGCGGAGGAGCTCGCCAAGGAGTACAAGGCGCTCACCACGACGATCCTGCAGAAGCGCGGCGCGTGGCAGGTCGTCGACGCGGTGAATCAGATCGACGATCCGGCCGTCCTCGCCGACAGTGCCGGCTACGCGCCCTGGCTGTCCACGCCGCAGAAGCAGCTCCTGCTGGAGACCCCCGACCCCGCCGAGCGGCTGGAGCGGCTCGTCGGCTGGGCCCGCGACCACCTGGCCGAGCTGGACGTCGCCGAGACCATCCGCAAGGACGTCCAGGAGGGCATGGAGAAGCAGCAGCGGGAGTTCCTGCTCCGCCAGCAGCTCGCCGCCGTGCGCAAGGAGCTGGCCGAGCTGAACGGAGAGCCCTCCGGAGAGGAGGAGGACTACCGGTCGCGGATCGAGGCCGCCGACCTGCCGGAGAAGGTCAGGGAGGCCGCGATCGAGGAGGTCGGCAGGCTGGAGCGGACCTCCGACCAGGCTCCCGAGAGCGGCTGGATCCGCACCTGGCTCGACACCGTCCTCGACATCCCCTGGAACGTTCGGACGGATGACGAGTACGACATCGCCGGCGCCCGCGCGGTGCTCGACGCCGATCACACCGGCCTCGACGACGTGAAGGACCGGGTCGTGGAGTACCTCGCCGTCCGCAAGCGCCGGGCCGACCGGGGCCTCGGTGTGGTGGGCGGCCGGCGCGGCGGCGCGGTGCTCGCCCTGGCCGGCCCGCCCGGCGTCGGCAAGACCTCGCTCGGCGAGTCGGTCGCCCGAGCCATGGGGCGGAAGTTCGTCCGGGTCGCGCTCGGCGGCGTGCGCGACGAGGCGGAGATCCGCGGCCACCGGCGCACGTACGTCGGCGCGCTGCCCGGCCGCATCGTCCGGGCCGTCCGCGAGGCGGGCTCGATGAACCCGGTCGTGCTGCTCGACGAGATCGACAAGGTCGGGGCCGACTATCGGGGCGATCCGACGGCGGCGCTGCTGGAGGTGCTCGACCCGGCGCAGAACCACACCTTCCGTGACCACTATCTGGAGGTCGAGCTCGACCTCAGCGACGTGCTGTTCCTCGCCACGGCCAACGTGCTGGAGCAGGTGCCCGGCCCGCTGCTGGACCGCATGGAGATCGTCACACTCGACGGTTACACCGAGGACGAGAAGGTGGCCATCGCCCGCGACCACCTGCTGCCGCGCCAGCTGGAGCAGGCCGGGCTCACCGCCGAGGACGTGTCGGTGGAGGACGCCGCGCTGCGCCGCCTGGCGGGGGAGTACACCCGCGAGGCAGGCGTCCGCTCGCTGGAGCGGTCGATCGCCCGGATCCTGCGCAAGGTGACGGCCAAGGCCGCCCTCGGCGAGGCCGAGCCGCCGGTCGAGGTCACCACCGACGACCTGGTCTCCTACCTGGGCCGGCCGCGCCACGTGCCCGAGTCGTCCCTGCCGGAGGCCCGGCAGCGTACGGCGGTGCCGGGCGTGGCGACCGGCCTCGCGGTCACCGGCGCCGGCGGTGACGTCCTGTATGTGGAGGCCTCGCTGGCCGACCCGGAGACCGGAGGGACCGGGGTCACGCTGACCGGTCAGCTCGGCGACGTGATGAAGGAGTCGGCGCGGATCGCCCTGTCCTATCTGCGGTCGCGGGGAGCCGAGTTGGAGCTGCCGGTCGGCTCGCTGAAGGACAGGTCCGTGCACGTCCACGTCCCGGCGGGCGCGGTGCCGAAGGACGGGCCGTCGGCGGGCGTCACGATGACCACGGCCCTCGCCTCGCTGCTGTCGGGCCACCCGGTCCGCGGCGACGTGGCGATGACCGGCGAGGTCTCCCTCACCGGTCGGGTCCTGCCGATCGGCGGGGTCAAGCAGAAGCTGCTGGCCGCGCACCGGGCCGGGATCACCACCGTGCTCATCCCGGCGCGCAACGAGCCCGACCTGGACGACGTGCCCGCCGAGGTGCTGGCCGACCTCACCGTCCACGCGGTGAGCGACGTCAGGGAGGTGCTCAAGATCGCGCTGACCCCGGCGTCGGCGGCCCACCCGGCCGCGGCCTGACCAGCCCTGTCGGCACAAATCGGGACAAGATGAGCAAATAATTCTTTGATTTGACTGAATGATTCGTCTGTGCTGTCATGGCGGCATGCTGTACGGCACACCCGTGCTCGACGGGATCGACGAGAAGGTCCTCGCGGAGATCGAGGAGATGCGCACGGACCTGAAGTACCGGCTGGCCGAGCCCCACCGCTGGGACGGCCAGCTGCGCCGCCAACTGCAGGCGCGGGCGATCCAGGGGTCGAACTCGATCGAGGGCTACCGGGCCAGCGTCGAGGACATCGAGTCGATCATGTCCGGAGAGGAGCCGCTGGACACCTCCGATTCGGTGGCGAAGGAGATCGTCGGCTATCAGCGGGCGCTGACGTATGTCAATGTGCTGGCCAAAGCGTGGACGTTCCGGTTCGACGCGGGCCTGCTGCACGGGCTGAACTTCGCGATCATCGGCCATCATGTCGGCAAGACGCCGGGCACCGTACGGCCCGGCGGGATCTACATCCGCAACTCCGCCACCGGTGAGGTCGTCTACGAGGGGCCGGATCATCAGGCCGTGCCGGAGCTGCTGGACGAGCTGGTGGACTGGCTGAACAACGGCGACCTCGACGCGCCGAGCTACGTCCGCGGCGCGATGGCGCACTTCAACCTCGTGAAGATCCATCCGTGGCGGGACGGCAACGGACGCACGTCGCGCGCGCTGCAGACGCTCGTCCTCGGCCGCGACGGGATCACCACACCGGAGTTCTGCTCGATTGAGGAGTGGCTGGGCGAAGGAGAGATCACCTTCGACTACTACCGAGTGCTGGGGGCGGTCGGGGGGAGGAGATGGAGCCCGCACGGCGACACACTGCCCTGGGTGCGGTTCGTGCTGCGCTGCCATCACATGCAGGCCCAGCGGGTGCGGCGCAGGCTCGCCGAGGCCGGTGAGGTGTGGACGCTGCTGGAGGAGCGGACCGACGCCGAGGGGCTGCATCCGCGCACGGTCTCCGCGCTCTACCAGGTGTTCGTGTCCCGGCGGCTGCGCCGCGGCATGTACCAGGCCGACGAGGGGCTCAGCCAGGGCCAGGCCGCCCGCGACCTGCGCGAGCTCGTCGCCGAGGGGTGGCTGCAGCCGTACGGCGAGACCAAGGGACGCTTCTACGCGCCGGGGGCGAAGATGGCGGCCATCAAGGAGGACTTCGCCGCCCGGGTGCAGCCGCTGCGCGACCCCTACCGGGCCCTTGGCGACGGCTGACGGCGGTACGAGATGCCGGAATAAGGGCGATGTACGGCTTCTGTCCCTTCCCGTCGTAGATCGCTTAACGCCGCCTTATCGCCCATTTGCGATGCTGAAGATGTACCGGCGGAGAGCCGGGAGCACCGGCGAATCCATCGAGGGGGATTGACGATGAGCGGACCCAACGACGTTCCCAACGAGAACACCCAGGAGTTCCCGGGGCACGGCTGGAGCCAGTTCGGCAGCACTCCGCCGCGGCACGGGCAGTACGGCGGGGCGTTCGGGGGCGGCGGTCAGGGCTACGCCTCGTTCGACCCCATGGGGTTCCCCGCCCCGCCGCCCCGGCCCAGGGGCACGCTGACCGGCAGGCAGAAAGTGGGAGCGGGCCTCGCCCTGGTAGCCGTCGCACTGGGTGGTGGCGCCGCGGGGGCGCTGATCACCAACGCGGCGAACGGTGAGCGGACCGTGATGTCCAGCCCCATCGTCAACCCGGTGTCGAACTCCGCGGGGAACACCATCGCCGAGGTCGCCAAGGCCATCATGCCGTCGGTCGTGTCGATCCAGGTGAAGACCCCGATGGGCGGCGGCGAGGGCTCCGGGGTGATCCTGTCGGCCGACGGCCTCATCCTGACCAACAACCACGTGGTGGCGCAGGCGGACCAGTCGGCCACGATAACGGTGAAGTTCAGCGACGGCAGGACGGCATCGGCCGTCGTCAAGGGCACCGACCCCACCACCGACATCGCGGTCATCCAGGCGCAGGGCGTCTCCGACCTGGTCCCGGCCTCGCTCGGTGACAGCGACAAACTCCAGGTCGGCGACTCGGTGCTGGCGATCGGCAGCCCGCTCGGGCTGGAGGGCTCGGTGACATCGGGGATCGTCAGCGCGCTCGACCGTACGCTGACCGAGAGCGGTGAGGACCAGCAGCAGCCGTTCCCCGGCTGGGGGCAGCAGCGCCGGAGCCGGGGTGCGACGATCGGCGGCATGATCCAGACCGACGCGGCGATCAACCCCGGTAACTCGGGCGGCGCCCTGGTCAACGGGGCCGGCCAGGTCATCGGGATCAACACGGCCATCGCGACATCCGGCGGCGGCTCGGGCAACATCGGCGTCGGCTTCGCCATCCCGATCAGCATGGCCAAGCAGGTCGCCGACCAACTGATCAAGACCGGTAGGGCCAGCCACGCCTTCCTCGGGGTGAGCGTCGCCGACGCGGTCGGCGGCACCGCCGGGGCCGTGATCGCCTCGATCACCGTCGGCAGCCCGGCGGAGAAGGCCGGCCTCAAGGAGGGCGACCTGATCACCAAGATCAATAACAAGAGGGTGGACAGCGCGGAGGCGCTGGTCGGCACGATCCGCAGCTCCAGGCCGGGCGACAAGGTGACCATCGACTACACGCGCAACGGCGAGGCCTCGGCCATCTCCATCACGCTGGCCGAGCAGACGGCGGCGAGCTGACGCCGGGCCGGCACCGAAAGCCACGGAGGAGCACGGAGCCGGCGCCGCGAAGCGTGACTTGGTGAACCAGATCGCCGGTGGGCCTCAGAGGGGGAGGGCCCACCGGCGATCGTCATTCGCGGCCGGTCTCCACCCGGCCGTGTGCCGCCGTCATCAGCGACGGGTCAGCGCCTCGGACTCCCACAGGTCCCGGTAGTACCCGGGCGCGGAGACCAACTCGGCGTGCGGTCCCCGCTGGATCACCCGCCCGCCCTCGAGGACGACGATCTCGTCCACCTGCTCCAGACCGCGCAGCCGGTGCGTGACCAGCAGTGTGGTGCGCCCCCGGGTCGCGTCGAGCAGGTCGGCCATCAGCAGGTCGGCGGTCTCCTCGTCCAGCGCCTCGGCGGGTTCGTCCAGCAGCAGCACCGGCGGGTCGAACAGCAGCGCCCGGGCGAGCGCGAGCCGCTGAAGCTGGCCGCCGGAGACGGTGCGCCCGTCCTCGCCGAGCACGGTGTCCCAGCCGGTCCGCTCCACCCACCCGTCCAGCCGGGCCCGCCGTACGGCCAGGGCGAACTCGGCGTCCGAGGCCTCCGGTCCGGCGAGCCGCAGGTTCTCGCGCAGGCTCGCCTGGAAGACGTACGGATCCTGGGTCAGGCCGGTGATCCGGGACCGTACGTCGTCGGAGGCGACCCGCCGGATGTCGACGCCGTTGATCCGGATTTGGCCCGACTCGATGTCGACCGTCCGCATCAGCGCCGCCAGCAGGGTGCTCTTTCCGGCGCCGCTCGGGCCGACCAGCGCGACGCGCCTGCCGGGCGTCAGCGTCAGGTCCACCCCTTTCAGGGCGGGTTCGCGCTCACCGTGCCGGACGACCAGGCCCTCGATCTGGATCGTCAGCGGCGGCTCGGGCGGGGGAACGGGCGCCGCCGGCTCGGCCACCGCCGGGGGTGCAGCCGCGATCTCCCGGAGCCTGCGCAGCGCCGCCAGCACCCCGGCGAACCGCTCACCGGCCGCGGCCAGCGGCAGCACCGGCTCGAACGCGACCAGCGAGGTGAGGGCCAACACCGCGCTCGCGACCCGGTCCACGGCCGCGGCCTGGGCGATCAGCACCACCGCGATCACGGTGAGCCCCTGCGCGAGCATGCCGACGGCGAGGGCGACCGCGTTGATCCGCGCCCGTCCCCGTTCCAGCCGGGCCAGCCGCCCGTCGGAGGCCATCGCCGCGTCGATGGCCTGGCCGCGGGCTCCGCAGGCGGCGAGGTCGGCGGCGCCGTGCACCAGGTCGGCCACCCGCGCGGCCAGTTCGGCCCGGGCGGGTGCGAGCCGCGCCGACCACCGCCGGGCGGCGGCGGCCGTGCCGACCGGCAGCAGGAGCCCGGCGACGAGCAGCCCGGCGCAGAGCGCGAGCCCGGCCGCGGGGTGCAGGAAGGCCGTGACGGTCACCGCCGTGATCCCGGTGAGCAGGGCGGCGACGGCCGGGAGCAGGCAGCGGACGAGCAGGTCCTGAACCGCGTCGGTGTCGTCGACCATCCTGCTGAGCAGATCGGCCCCCCGCCGTGGCAGCGGCCCGGCGGGGATCAGCGACCGGTACAGCCGCTCGCGTGTGCCCGCCTGCGCGCGCAGCGCCACGTCGTGCCCGGC
Organism: Sphaerimonospora cavernae; assembly: GCF_042435035.1. Taxonomy (NCBI): domain Bacteria; kingdom Bacillati; phylum Actinomycetota; class Actinomycetes; order Streptosporangiales; family Streptosporangiaceae; genus Sphaerimonospora; species Sphaerimonospora cavernae. The sequence goes on along the minus strand of NZ_JBHMQT010000057.1, from coordinate 98,893 downwards.
GAGGCGCTCGCCGTACCGGAAGAGTCCTTTCGTGGTGGCGAACGCCCGGACGGCCACGATGGCGACCGACAGCGCCGCCAGTGGCGGCTGCTCGGCGGCCCGGGTGATCAGCCAGGCGGCCGCCGCGATCAGCGCGACGCCGGCGAGGTCGGCCGCCGCCCCGGCCAGCGCGGCGAGGACCAGCCGTCGGGAGAGCCCGCGGATCATGAGGTCGTCTCACTCCCTACGAGGGAACCGGCACCGAGCAGGACGACCCGGTCGGCCAGGTCGATCATGGCGGGACGGTGGGCCACGATGATCGCGGTGCGGCCCTCGCACAGCTTCCGCGTGGCCTCGATCACCGCCGCCTCACTACGGCCGTCCAGCCGGGCCGTCGGCTCGTCGAGCAGCACCACCTGGGCGGAGGGCCGGCAGAACGCCCTGGCCAGCGCCACCCGCTGCCGCTGGCCGGCCGACAGGTTCGCCCCGCGTTCGCCCAGCGAAGTGTCGTAGCCGTCCGGCAGGGCGGCGACGAACCCGTCGGCCTGGGCCGCGGTCGCGGCCGCCCTGATCTCGGCGGGCGTGGCCGCCGTACCGAGCGAGATGTTGTCGGCCACCGAAGCGGCGAACAGGTGCGGGCGCTGCGGGACGAACGCCAGGCGCCGCCGCCAGGTGTCGAGACTCAGATCGGTGAGGTCGGTGCCGTCGATCAGCGCCCGGCCCTCCGTCGGCGTGACGAACCCGAGCAGGACGTGCAGCAGTGTGCTCTTTCCCGCACCGCTCGGGCCGACGATCGCGACTCGTTCACCAGGCGTGATGGTGAGCTCGACACGGTCGAGCGCCGGGGTGTCGCGCCCGGGATAGCGGACCGTCACGCCCTCCAGCCGGATCTCCGGCGGATCGGCGGGCGCGACCGGGACCGCCCGCGTTCGGGGCTTCTGGGGCCTGCGGGGTTCCTGGGGTGTTCCGGGCTGCTGCGGCTCTTGGGGCATACGGCCGTCGATGACGGCGAAGGCCTCGTCAGCCGCGGCCACGCCCTCCATCGCCGCGTGGAACCGGGTGCCCATCGCGCGCAACGGAAGGTACGCCTCCGGAGCCAGGAGCAGGACGAGCAGGGCGGTGTGGAGATCGAGCGAACCGGACAGCAGCCGCAGCCCGACGGGCACCGCGACGAGGGCCAGCGACAGCGACGCCACGAGCTCCAGCACCAGCGACGACAGGAACGCCACCCGCAGCGTCCGCATGGTGGCCGCCCGGTGGTCCTCGGCCACACGGTGGATCACCGAGGCCTGGTAACGGGCCCGCCCGAAGGCGCGCAGCGTCGGCAGGCCGCGCACCACGTCGAGGAAGTGGCCGCCCAGCCGGGTCAGCGCCCGCCACTGCCGCTCGGTCACGGTCTTGGTGGTCCACCCGACAAGGGCCCCGAAGACCGGGATGAGCGGCAGCGTGAGCACGACGATCACGGCCGTGCCGAGGTCGGCCACCAGCAGCCGGGCGACCACCGCGAGCGGCACCACCCCGGCCACCGCCACGGCGGGAAGATATCCGGTGAGATACGGGTCGAGCGCGTCGAGTCCCCGGCCGGCGAGCGTGACCAGCTCCCCGGACCGGACCCCGGACCCCGCCGCTGATCCGGTGGCGGCTCCGGCCTCCGTACCGGACCTCGCGCTCGCCGTGGTGCCGGCGGCCGTGCCGTCCGGCTCGCCGAGCCGGGGCAGCAGGCGCCGGCGCAGCGCGGACTTCAGCGTGGTGGCCGCGCGGCCCGCGAAGATCCCCTGCGCCCAGCCGAGCAGTCCGCGCGCCGCGACGACGAGCGCCAGCAGGAGCAGGGCCGAGGCGACTCCACCCGTCACCACTCCCTGAGGCGATGCCCCGCCCGACGACACGGCGCCCGACAACACCATGGCGAGTAGTTCGGCCTGGGCGAGCACGAGCAACCCGGCGGCCACCGCCGCTGCCAGGCATCCGGCCAGATGGAGACGGACCGCCCGCTCGGTGCGAGCCAGCCGCAGGAGATCCTTGTGCAAAGACGCCCCAATCAGAAGCCGAGCGGCGGCAACCCGGTCAGCAGCCCGCTCAGAAGAACGTCGGCACCGTGCCCCTGCCGAAGGTGCGCCATATCCATAGTTGCGCGCCCACCATGATGGGCGCGCACGGCAACACGATGACACTCAGCACAGTCAGTGTCGCCGCCGGGGCGGCGTGATCGAGGATCGGGGAGGCCGAGGCCGCCACGACCACGGCGGCCGGCGCGGCGGCCACACAGGCGGAACCCAGCAGGGCCGGGCTCGACCGCCGGCGCCCGCCGACGGCGGGTTCACCGGGAAGCCGCCAGGCGGCGAAGGTCCAGCCGTGGAAGGCGAAGGCCGCGACGACGACGACGCCGCCCGCGATGCCCAGCGGGTCGAACAGTGCGCCCGACGGCAGCCCGCGCAACATGGCCGTCAGGGCCATCCCCCAGGTGAGCGCCAGCCCGGCGGAGCCGAGGCACACAGTCCAGTCCCACAGGGAGCGCCAGGCCGCGCCGCCCAGACGGCGGCGGAACCACAACCCGGCGTCCCGCAGGATCCACGACAGCAGCAGGGCCACCACCAGGGGGTAGAGCCCGCTGATCACCTTGCCCTCCAGCGTCGGGAACGCGCCGAACAGCGCACCCGCCAGGGCCACCAGCCACACCTCGTTGGCGAGCACGAACGGCCCCATCGCCCCGACGAGCCGGTCCCGGGCGGCAGGCGTACGGCCCAGCACCGGCAGCAGCATGCCGAGCCCGATGTCGAAACCCTCCAGCGCGAAATAACCGATCAGCAGGACGGCGAGCGTCCCGAACCACAAGATCTCCATGAGGGCTGTTCCTCTACAACGAGCGGGCGGGGACGGGGGCGGGTTCGGCCGGGAGGTCCGGTGCGCCGAGGGCGACCTGCTGCGGGCCGCGCCGTACGACCCGGGCGATCAGGACGTAGTCCACCACGGCGAGCAACCCGAGCAGGCCGGCGAAGGCGGCGAGGGACACGGTCAGCCCCCCCGTGGTCATGCCCGGGGTCAGCGCGTCGGCCACGCGGAGCCTGCCGTACACGATCCAGGGCTGGCGGCCGACCTCGCGGGCGATCCAGCCGGCGATCGCCGCCACGAACGGCAGCGGCGTCATGAGCATGAGGATCGGGTGAAGCCATCGCCAGCGGGCCAGCAGGTCGCGGAAGAGCAGCGGCAGCACGAGCAGCATGACGAACTGCACGTTCTCCCCGATACCCCTCATGATCCCAAGTGCCAGGTCCGGGATTCCCGCGTCGAACTTGCCGGGCTGGACGCCGTCGAGCGCCCCGAACTGGGCGAACCCGAATCCGACGGTGAAGAGCGCGCCGACCGACGCGGTCACGACTCCGATCCGCAGCGATCGGACGAAGAACTCATGCTCGGCCGTCCGCCGGAACAGGTGATAGGCGCTGGCACCCATGATCACGAAGCCGCCGGTCATCAACCCAGCGCTGATCACGTGGGGGAGCGCGAAGACAAGGGTCGGGTTGGTGAGCAGCGCGCCGAAGTCGCGCAGCACAAGCCGCCCGCCCTGCTCCACCGCGCCGGCCGGGTTCTGCAGGAAGGAGTTGGCCACCATGACGAAGAACGCGGAGGCGTAGGCGGTCAGCGTCACCAGCCAGATGCAGGCCAGATGTGCCCTCTTGGGCAGTCGGTGCCAGCCGAAGATCCACAGGCCGAGGAAGGTGGATTCGAGGAAGAAGGCCAGCAGCGTCTCCATGGCGAGCGGAGCCCCGAAGACGTCGCCCGCGTAGTGCGACAGTCCACTCCAGTTCAGCCCGAACTGGAACTCCATCACGAGGCCGGTGAAGATGCCGAGTGCGTAATTGATCACATATATCTGACCCCAGAAGCGGGTCATCCGCTCGTGCATGGGATTGCCGCTCAGCACATGACGGGTGTTCATGATCGCCACGAGCGGGGCCAGTCCCAGCGTGAGCACCACGAACAGGAAATGAAGGCTTCCCGTCACGGCGAACTGCAGCCGGGCGAGGTCGACGACGTCCATGCGACTCCCTGATAAGTAGATAGCCTACATGTAGGCAGCCTACTTATAGGCTGGGCGTATGGACGACCGGGATAGGCTGCGAGCGTGAACGCCGACGAGCTCCGCGGGCACATGGACGCCCTGCTGCTCTCCGTACTGGAGAGGGAGCCGCTGCACGGCTATGCGATCATCGAGGCATTGCGCGAACGTAGCGGCGGCGAGCTCACCGTGCCGACCGGAACTGTCTATCCGGCGCTGCGGCGGCTTGAGGGCGCGGGACTGCTCGCCGGTGAATGGGTGACCGCGGGAGGTCGCAGGCGCCGCACCTACCGGCTCACCGACGCGGGCCGCAGAGCTCTGGCCGGGGAGCGCTCGGCGTGGCGATCGTTCACACGTACGATCGGGAGCGTGCTTGATCCGCTGCGCTGAGGGCGGCGGGAGAGGTGAACCGGAGGCAGAGTGTGGCGCTGCGGAGCTGCCACAGCCATAGGGCGTAGCTGACGATGGTCAGGGCGATGCCGGGCCATTCGTCCGCGATGTCCGATGTGCCGCGGGTGAGGCTCAGGGCCGCGCACATCGCGACGAGCACCGGCATCCCAAGCCAGACCAGAAGCCCCAGCGCCCGAGTGATCAGCGCGGGGCGGTGCAGCCGCCGTAGCCCGCGGCCGAGCGCAAGCAGCGCGAGAGCGCCGACCACGCCCGTGAGGAGCTGGCTGTAGTCCACAACCCTGGCCAGCACGCCGAACCAGGCCGGCTTGACCGCCGTCACGGAGGGGGGCTCGGGGAAGACCTCCCACATGAGGTTCCACATCAGCGTCATCGGCGGCACGCTGAGGAACAGCAGCAGCGCGGTCCGGCGGCCCTGCCCCACCGCGAGTTCCCGCTGGAACCCCGGCGCCACCTCCGGCACCGGGCCGAACTCCTCGACCGCACGCCGTTCGGCTTCGGCCCGTGACAGGCCATCGGACTCGTATGCCTCGGCGGCGTCCAGCAGGCCGTCGCGGGCCTCGGCGAGCAGATCCCGCTTGGCGCATCCCGGGCCCCGCAGGACCGAGCGCAGCGCGGCCACGTAACCGTCGATCGGACCCCCGTCCGCCATGGAACCGCCTCCCTCGCCCCGGCTACGTGTAAGCGTAGTCGCGGGATGAGGGAGGCGGCGATCACGTCCGCGGGCCCGATGTCACGGGCCGGATGACACGGGTCAGACGCGCGCCCACAGGGCCGGGACGATGGGGGGCTCCCAGCCGGACAGGGCCGTGTGTCCCTGAATGCAGCGGTAGGTCACACCTCCGTAGGTCACCGTGGCGCCGGCCTGGTAGGTCGTGCCGGCCTGCCAGGTGCCCCCGCCGGGCGGCGGGCTGTTGGGCGGCGGGCTGTTGGGCGGCGTGGGGGTCGGGCTGTTGGGCGGCGGGGTCGGGCCGGGGCTGGTCGGCGGCGTGCCGACGACGTTGAGCACGAAGTCGAAGGTGGCCTCCCTGCCGGAGCCGTTCGCCCGCACGTTCATGAGCAGCCGGGAATCGTAGAGCGTGTCCGTGTTGTTACGCGGCTCGCCCGGGAAGTAGGTCTGCGTGGTGAGGATCGGCTTGTTCGGGGCCTGGGCCTTGACGTGGAGGTGCCGGGTGCGGCCGGGGTAGAGGCCGGGCACGATCGTGGTGAGCTTGTACCTGCCCTGGGAGTCCGTGAACTGGTGCCCCCGGAAGGTGTAGCCCTGCATGTCGTAGTTGCCGTACGCGTCCGCCTGCCAGAAGTCGAGCAGCACGTTGGCGAGCGGCACGCAGTTGACGCCGAACACGTAACCGCTGACGGTGAGCAGCGTGCCGGAGCCGGTCAGGGTGGAACGCAACGGTGAGCTGGGCTTGAAGTAGGGCCCCTCCATCTGCGCCGGCGTGTTTCCGCCGCTGCTGCCGCAGAATGGGGTGGGCTCCAACGGCTCACCCTTCTCCGCGGCGGCCCGGGCCAGTGGGGTGGCACCGAGCAGGAGTGGGATCGGGGCGGCCACGAGGGCGGCCTTCATGAAGGACTTGCGGCTGATGCCCTCGGGTTCGTTGGCGCTGTCGGCGGCCATGACTGTCTGTCTCCTTCGACCTGGGGGGATGAGCGCGATCACAACCTGTCGAACGGTGACGACCCGACGAGGCTGGTCGAGGACAGGCGCCGCTCGTGCGCGCGTAGATCGCGGTGCCTGGCGTGATCGATGCTAGCTCCGGGAGGGAAACGTGAATACTAGATAAAGCTCCATAACGCCGTGATATGATCCCATATAGTAAATAGCTATATCCTCGGGCAAATGTCCGATTCTATGGAAAATGACGATGGCCCCTGCGTGCGGGGTCCAACGTCCCGCCGGTCTCGTGACCTTGTGACTCTCGATCCAGGGGCGTACAGCAGGCGATGAGCGGGGATCACCCATGGCAATGTGAGGGCCGTGGGGGACTGGACATCCCCGGAAATTGGGAGATGGCGGGGCGGAACCGGACCGTTGCCCGGATACCCTGGCTGAGAGGAATCCCGGCTTCCCGAACCGTCGCCCGTCCCCCCGGGGCGAGGTGACGGGCAGCCGTCGTTGTGGCGGAAGTGGAGAGCGAGGCGGGACGTGGACCAGCCGAAAATCGTCGTGGGCATCAACGGGTCGATGGCATCGCAGGCCGCCTTGCGGTGGGCCGCCGCCGAGGGCCTACTGCGCGGAGCGCGGGTCGAGGCCGTGTACGCCTGGGAGTGGTCGGGCGGGCTGCACGCCCCCTATGCCCCGCTGTCGAACCGAACCCGCCGGGAGGACGAGCACGCGACCGCCATCGGCGTCGCCGAGCGGGCCGTCCGGGAACTGAGGGAGAGCCACGTCACGCCCGCCGTCGTCGAGGGCCCGCCGGCCCAGGTCCTGCTGCGCGCGACTCTCGACGCCGACCTCCTCGTCCTCGGCGCGCACGAGGCCGAGAGCGAGCCCTACCCGGTGATCAACCCGGTGGTCACCGCCTGCCTGCTCAGGGCACGCTGCCCGGTCGTCGTGGTGCTGCCGGGCGGAGAGCAGGAGCGCCACGCCGAAGCCGTGCTCGCCGGCGCCCGCTCCTAACCCGCAGCCCCTCCGGCCGTGATCTTGCGAATACTCGCATGCCTGGTCGGTGAGCAGGCACTTCTCGTTCCGAGATCTTGTAATTACTCGCAGCCTTGCCCGCTGAGCAGCGTAAACGGCCTTCGTGATTTTGCACTCCGCGCCGACTGCAAGATCACCAAATGTACAAGGCCACGTCACGTGACTCGCCTGCGAGAAACTGCAAGATCAGCGAATGGATCTGCGCAGGTCGAGTGGCATCCTTGCGAGCTTTCGCAAGATCACGGGGGTGGGGTGGGCCGCGAGGTGGAAGTCGCGAAAGCGTAATGCCTGCGGCCGACAGGTCGATCAGGTATGAGCCGTGGAACCCGCGTCGTCACACGTCGATCGCGTCGCGTTTGGTCTGCGGGGGCTGACCGGGCCCGCCGCCGAGGCGCGGGTAGTGAAGATCGAACGCGGGCCGCTCCGACCGGATCGGCGGGATGGAGACGAAGTTGTGGCGCGGGGGCGGGCATGACGTGGTCCATTCCAAGGAGTTGCCGGAACCCCAGGGGTCGTCCACGGTGACGCGCTCACCGCGCCGCGCGGTCAGCCAGATGTTGAGCAGGAACGGCAGGTTCGACACCCCGAGCAGGAAGGCGCCCGCGCTGGAGATCTGATTGAGGGTGGTGAAGCCGTCGACCGGCGAGTAGTCGCCGTACCGCCGCGGCATGCCGATCACGCCCAGCCAGTGCTGTACGAGGAACGTCACCTGGAAGCCGATGAACACCATCCAGAAGTGGACCTGCCCGAGCCTTTCGTTGAGCATCTTGCCGGTGAGCTTCGGCCACCAGAAGTAGAAGCCGGCGAACATCGCGAACACCACTGTGCCGAAGACGACGTAGTGGAAGTGGGCGACGACGAAGTAGGTGTCGGTGACGTGGAAGTCCAGCGGCGGTGATGCCAGGATCACCCCGGTGAGCCCGCCGAACAGGAACGTCACGAGGAACCCGACGGCGAACAGCATCGGCGATTCGAACGTCAGATGGCCCCGCCACATGGTGCCGACCCAGTTGAAGAACTTCACCCCGGTCGGCACCGCGATCAGGAAGGACATGAGCGAGAAGAACGGCAGCAGCACCTGGCCGGTGGCGAACATGTGGTGCGCCCAGACGGTCGCCGACAGCACCGTGATGGCCATCGTGGCGCCCACCAGGCCGACGTAGCCGAACAGCGGCTTGCGGCTGAACACGGGGATGACCTCCGTGATGATCCCGAAGAACGGCAGCGCGATGATGTAGACCTCGGGATGGCCGAAGAACCAGAACAGGTGCTGCCAGATGATCGGGCCGCCGGTCTGCGCGTCGAAGATGTGCGTCCCGAGCTTGCGGTCGGCCTCCAGGGCGAGCAGCGCGGCGGCCAGCACCGGGAACGCCAGCAGCACAAGGATCCCGGTGAAAAGCACATTCCACGTGAACAGCGGCATCCGGAACATCGTCATGCCGGGGGCGCGCATCCCGACGATCGTGGTGATGAAGTTGACCGAGCCGAGGATCGTGCCTACCCCCGCCAGCGCGAGCCCCATGATCCACAGGTCCCCGCCGATCTGCGGAGTGTACGCGGAGGTGGCCAGCGGCGCGTAGGCCGTCCAGCCGAAGGCGGGGGCGCCGCCCATCGCGAAGCCGCTCATGGTGATCAGTCCGCCGAACAGGAACAGCCAGAAGCTCACCATGTTCAGCCGGGGGAACGCCACGTCCGGAGCGCCGATCTGCAACGGCATGATCGCGTTGGCGAAGCCGGCGAACAGCGGTGTCGCGAACAGCAGCAGCATGATCGTGCCGTGCATGGTGAACATCTCGTTGTACGCGCTCAGGTTGACGAACTGCAGCCCCGGCTGGAGCAACTCGGCGCGGATCACCATGGCCATCGCGCCGCCTATCAGGAAGAAGGCGAACGAGGTGATCAGGTACATGTGCCCGATCACCTTGTGATCGGTGCTGGACAGCCAGGAGGCGACGACCGAGCCCAGGCGGCGTCCCCGCTCTGGAAGGATGGTGGGCCGAGCGGCCTGCGTGGTCATGTGGCACGGCTCCTTTCGGTGAAGGAGATCCCCCTGCCCAGTGCCCTGCCCCGTCAGGCGTGCGTCACACGAGCCGCACCGGGGTAGGAATGCCCGAATCCTGGGATTGGTTATGCCCGCTGAAGACCGGATGAAAGGAGTCGCCCGTGGCGACCATTGAGGTGACCGAGAAGAACTTCAACGAAATCACCGAAACGGGCATCGTACTGCTCGACTTCTGGGCCTCCTGGTGCGGACCCTGCCGCTCCTTCGCGCCGATCTTCGAGAGCGCCTCCCAGCAGCACTCGGACATCAAGTTCGGCAAGATCGACACGGATGCGCAGCCTGCGCTGTCTCAGGCGTTCAGCATCCAGGCGATTCCCACGATCATGGCGATCCGGGACGGCATCCAGGTATTCGCCCAGCCCGGCGCGCTGCCCGCCCCGGCGCTCGAAGACCTGATCAAGCAGCTTCGCGCCCTCGACATGGACGCGGTCCGCGCCGAGGTCGAGGCCCAGGCCGACGGCAAACCATGACGGACCTCCCCCACCCCCAGGGCGTGATCTTGCGATTGCTCGCAGAAAACGCCCTGACCTGCGGCGATCACTTCCTTGATCTTGCAGAAACTCGCCGCGATCCCGCCTGACGTGCGGAAACATCGTTCGTGATCTTGCAGTGAGATCACGGACGATGTGCCGGCGTCCTGGCCGCTACATTCGGGGTCTCGGCGGCAGCCCTGATCGTTCGCTCTGCGGCGGGGCGTCTCGTCGCTCGGGGGCTCAGGTTGGTCCGGGGGCTTGTGCTTCAGGTTCAGCGGAGGACCGGCTCAGGGATCGGTCCTCTCGCTCGGCGCCAGGAGAGGCCGCTGGGCCGTCTTGTGCGCGACGTACTCCTCGTACGCCCGCCGGGTGCTGTCGAGGTCGCTGACCTGGCTGACCGGGACGTCCCACCAGGACGCGCTGCCGGGGGCGTGTACGGCGGGGTCGGTCTCGACGTGGATGACGACCGGACTGCCATCGGCGGGAGCGGCCTTGGCATCCGCGATCGCCTGATCGAGCTCCCCGCGGCCGCGCACCTCGATCACGGTGGCGCCGAGGCTGCGGGCGTTGGCCGCCAGGTCGACGGGCAGCCGTGCCCCCTCCAGACGGCCGGTCACCCGATCACGGAAGCGGTAGCCGGTGCCGAACCGCTGCGATCCGAGCGATTCGGACAGCGATCCGATCGAGTGGAAGCCGTGGTTCTGCACCAGGACAACAATGATCTTGATGTGTTCCTGTACGGCGGTGACCAGCTCGGTCGGCATCATCAGATAGGAGCCGTCGCCCACCAGCACGAACACGTCGCGGTCGGGGTCGGCCAGCCGTACGCCGATGCCGCCGGGGATCTCGTACCCCATGCAGGAGTAGCCGTACTCGACGTGGTAGGCCCTGCGGTCCCGCACCCGCCACAGCTTGTGCAGGTCGCCGGGCATGGAACCGGCGGCGCAGACGACCACGTCACGGGGGTCGGACAGCTCGTTGACCCGGCCGAGCACCGTGCCCTGGGTGAGCACACCGGGAGCGAGCGCCGCGGTGACCTCCTCCGGAGGGTTGTGGGCCGCCTCGACCAGCGCGTCCCAGTCGCGCCACAGCCGCGCCTGGAGATCCCGATAAGCCGGCTCCACGGCGTATCCGCCGAGCGCGGCGGCGAGCGAGGTGAGCGCCTCGCGAGCGTCGGCGACGACCGCCAGCCCGGCGAGCTTCCCGGCGTCGAACCGGGCGACGTTGACGTTGACGAACCGGACGCCGGGGTCCCGGAAGGCGCTGCGTGAGGCGGTGGTGAAGTCGCTGTATCGGGTGCCGACGCCGATCACCAGATCGGCCTCGGCGGCGAGTGCGTTGGCGGCCGTCGTGCCCGTCGAGCCGACCGCGCCCATCGCCTGCGGATGGCCGTGCGGCAACGAGCCCCTGCCCGCCTGCGTCTCGCCGACCGGGATGCCGGTCGCCTCGCAGAACGCGCGCAGCGCGTCCTCCGCGCCCGAGTAGTGCACCCCGCCGCCGGCCACGATGAGCGGCCGCCGCGCGGCGCGGATGAGCGCGGCCGCCGCCGCGATGTCGGGCGTCTCGGGGAGGGGCCGGCCCACCCGCCAGACCCGCTCAGCGAACAGCTCCACGGGCCAGTCGTACGCCTCGGCCTGCACGTCCTGCGGCAGCGCGAGAGTGACCGCCCCGGTCTCCACCGGATCGGTGAGCACCCGCATCGCGCCCAGCAGCGCCGAGGGCAGCTGCTCCGGCCGGGCCACCCGGTCGAAGAAGCGCGACACCGGGCGGAAGGCGTCGTTGACGGACACGTCACCGGCGTACGGAACCTCGAGTTCCTGCAGCACGGGCGCGGCCACCCGCGTCGCGAACGTGTCCGAGGGCAGCAGCAGCACCGGCAGCCGGTTGACCGTGGCGAGCGCCGCCCCGGTCAGCATGTTCGTCGAGCCGGGGCCGATCGACGCGGTGCACGCCCACGTCCGCAGGCGGTCCTTCTGCCGTGCGTACGCCGCCGCCGTGTGGACCATCGCCTGCTCGTTGCGGGCCAGCACGTACGGCAGATGCCCGGTGAGATGCCCCGCGCCGCCGGCGAGCTCGCTCTGCAGCAGCGCCTGGCCGAGACCGGCGACGTTGCCGTGCCCGAAGATCCCCAGGCACCCGGCGAACAGCTTCTGCCGCTCGCCGTCGCGTTCGGTCCATTGGGCGGCCAGGAAACGCACGATCGCCTGGCCCACGGTCAGGCGTGCCGTCTCCGCTCGCGAGGTCATCGGGCTCCTCCCATCGGCAGTCTCGGGTCGGCGTCCTGCCCCGACCAGGAGTCCCGCACCCACCTGTGGGCGGGATCGTCGCAGATCAGCCAGGCCCGGATCGGACCGGGACCGGCCATCACGTTGAGGTAGTAGAGGTCGTACCCGGGCGGGGCCATCGCCGGACCGTGCCAGCCGTGCGGCACGAGCACGACGTCGCCGGAGCGGACCTCGGCGAGCACGTCGATGGGCCGCTCGGCGGTGCCGTACACGCGCTGATAGCCGACCGGGTCGGCGCCCGGCGGCGCGCCGTCGTCGGCCCGGACCTCGAAGTAGTAGATCTCCTCCAGTTCGGTCTCCACCCCGTCGCGCTCCTCGTCGTGCTTGTGCGGGGGATAGGAGCTCCAGTTGCCGGCCGGGGTGATCACCTCGCAGGCGATGATCGAGTCGGCGTCGAGCACTCCCGGCACGCCGAAGTTGCGCACCTCACGCGAGGCCCGGCCGGCGCCGCGCAGCTCCACCGGGACGTTCGCCGCGGCCAGGTACCGGAACGGAAGCGGCGCCGGCCGCTTGGCCGCCCTGGCGCCGCAGAGGGCGACCCTGGCCGGGGCGCCGTCGCCGCGCACGCCGATGCCGCGCACCCCGTCGCCGCGCACCGCGCGCACCGTCAGGCTCGCGCCGGGCGGCACGTAAGCGATGTCGGTCGGACTCGCGAAGACGCTCTCCCGCCCGGCGAGCCGGACCTCGTGCCGTTCACCCGCGTGATCGACCACTGTGACGTCGCAGCCGCCCTCCAGCGGCACCACGATGATCTCGTCGTCTCCGGTGGCGAGCTCCACGGTGCCACCCGGCTCCAGTGCGGCGACCCGCAGGCGCGTGTGCCGCCATCCGCCGAGGGCGTCGGTGATCGAAACCTGGAAGTCGCCCTCGACGGCCGTGCCGTACGGGTGGACCCATCGCCCGGCGTCGTTCATGACCTGCCCCTCCTGGCCTGCGTACTCGTGATCTGGTCCCTCATGACCTGGGCCCGTGCACGAGTCGCGATGCGATGTCGACGGCGGCCGCCACGTCGCCGTCCGGAGGGAAGAGCAGCGCCCGCCCGACCACCAGGCCGCGTACGGCGGGCAGCTCCAGGGCCCGGCCCCACGCGGCGAACGTCTCATCGGGGTGGCCGCTCGGATCGCCGCCGAGCAGCAGGGTCGGCAGCGTCGTCGCGTCCATCACCCGCTTCAGCTCGTCGACGACCGGCAGCTTCAGCCAGGTGTGCCGGCTCGTGACCCCGAGCCCGGCGGCGATGTTGATCGACGTGATGGTCGAGTCGGGGTCGGGCAGGTTGCGCACCCGGCCCTCCTGACGGACCGAAAGGAACGGCTCCACCATTGCCATCACACCATGGGACGCCAGCTCGGTGACCGCGCGGGCACTCGCTTCGAGCGTGGCCACCGTGCCGGGGTCGCCCAGGCAGATCCGGGTGAGCATCTTGCCGCCGTCCCCGGGCGGCCCACCCCTCGGTGATCCGCTGCGGTTCGCGCACCCGGATCTCGGTCAACTCGGCGATGCCCGCGCGGCCGCGCCCCGGAGTCGTCGGGGTCGTCGGGGTCATCATCCCCCCTCCTTGTCCTCACCGGCGAGGACGGCCTCGACCTCCGCCTCATATGGCATGGCACTCGAGCATTCGAGCCGGGACGCGACGATCGCGCCGGCCACGTTGGCGAACCGCAGCACGCGGTGCAGGTCCCACCCGCTCAGCAGGCCGTGGACCAGAGCGCCGCCGAACGCGTCACCGGCGCCGAGGCCGTTGACGACCTTCACCGGGAACGGCGGCACCTCGACGCACTCGTCGGCGGTCGCGGCGAGCACCCCCTTGGGACCCTGCTTGACGATCGCGAGCTCGACGCCGCGTTCGAGCAGCGCGTCGGCCGCGCGCCGGGGGTCGGTCTCGCCGACGGCGACCTGGCACTCCTCCCGGTTGCCGACCGCCACCGTGACATGCTCCAGAGCGGCGCCCATCTGCGTGCCCGCCTCGGCGGGGTCGGGCCAGAACATGGGCCGGTAGTCGAGGTCGAGGACGGTGTGCGCCCGCCGGCCGCGCGCCCGCCAGACGGCGAAGTGCGCGGCACGCGAGGGCTCCTGCGACAGTCCGGTGCCGGTCGCCCAGAAGACGGCGGCCTCGCGTACGGCGTCGAGCGGGATCTCGTCCGGCTCGATCATCAGGTCCGGGGCGGCGGGGTAGCGGTAGAAGTAGAGCGGGAAGTCGTCGGGCGGGAAGATCTCGCAGAAGGTCACCGGCGTCGGCGGCCCGTCAACCTCGGTGACGAAGCGGTCGTCGACCCCGAAATCGCGCAGCGCGCGGTGGACATAGCGGCCGAAGGGGTCCCGTCCGGTCCGCGTGATGATCGCGGCTCGGCGCCCGTGGCGGGCCGCGGCCACCGCGACGTTGGTCGCGCTGCCGCCGAGGAACTTCCCGAAGCGTTCGACGTCTTCGAGGCCCACGCCGTGGTCGAGCGGGTAGATGTCCACCCCGCACCGGCCCACGGCCACCAGGTCGTACGCCGTCATCGTCAGGTCCCCATTTCGCCCGTCTCGTCCGCTACGGAGAGCAGGTGCTCCAGGCTCGCCCGCACGTCCCGCGCCGGGTCCGCGTCCGCGGGTCCGGTGAGGATGGTGTCCTGTTCCAGGACGTACCAACCCCGGTACCCGCCGCCCTCCAGAGCCGACACGATGGCCGCGATGTCGACGTCGCCCCGGCCGAGCGGGACGTACATCCCGCCGGCCACCGCCTCGGTGTAGGTCGCCTCGCCGTCGCGGACGCGTCGCGCCCAGTCGGTACGGACGTCCTTCAGGTGGACGTGGGCGATCCGCTCGGGATGCCGCCGGGCGACGGCGACGGGGTCGCCGCCGCCGATGAGCAGGTGGCCGGTGTCGAGGCACAGGCCGATGCGGCTGCCGTCGAGCACCCGGGCCGTCTCCTCTCCGCTCTCGATCATCGTGCCAACGTGCGGATGCAGCGTGGCCACGAGCCCGCGGCCGGCGGCCGCGCCGGTGATCCGGTCGAGGTTGCCCAGCAGCGTCGACCAGCCGGAGTCGTCGAGCTCCGGCCGGGCGTCGTAGCCGGCCTGCCCGGTGGCGGCCGCGATGACGACCGTGGAGGCCCGGGCGGCGACCAGCCCGGCCATGGCGCGCTCCACCTCGGGCAGCGGATCGTGGGCGGGGTCGTGCAGGACGACGGGGACGAACTGCCCGACCGCCTTCAGGCCGAAGCCGGCCAGGGTCGAGGACTTGTCCTCCGGCGCGTCGGGCAGGAAACCGTCAGGGCCGAACTCGGTCGCGGCCAGACCCAGCTCGCGCATCTCGCGCAGCACGGTGCCGGGCTCGAGCTGGTGGCCCCACCCCGGTACCTCGCAGACGCCCCACGAGATGGGCGCCCCGGCCACGCGGTTCGCCAGGGGGGTGGCCGCCGTGGTGCCGGCGTTCGTGTCCTCAGCGCTCATGTCCTACATCCCCTCGATCTCGTCAATGCCCTCTATTCCCCGGGACCTCTGTCCCCGGGCCCGTTATCTCCGAAAGAGCGACGGGCCTGCGTTCCGCACGTGACAGCTCGCACGCCTCGGCGATGCGGACGGCCTCGAGGGCGTCCCCCGTACGGTGCACGGGGACGGCTTCAGCCAGGGAAAGCGAGGAGCCGTCCTCTTCAGAGGACGGAGGAGTCACGAACGACCACTTCTGGGCTGCGGCCCTCCGACGACCGGCCGCTGGCCGTGCTGCGCAACTGGCTGCCCCCGGCCCTCCTGGACGTCACGCCCGCGGAACTCGAGACGGAGGGGCTGTACGCCGTGCTGCGACGCCGGGGCGTGCGCCCCGTCGTCGCACATCAGACGATCGGCGCACGCACACCGGCCACGGCGGAGCGGCGCCACCTCAGGCTGAGGCCGACCGAGCCCGTGCTCACGATGACACGTGTCGCCTTCGACGCCGTCGGCAGCTCGGTGGAGTACGGCGACCACTGCTACCGCGCGCAGGACTACAGCATCGAGGTCATGGTCGACCAATGGTGAAAGCGCCGTCGCCGGGAGGGAGCGAAGCGGGCTTCGCGAGGACCGGAGGTTCCTCCCGGCGCGGCTTCCGTCTCGAACAGTCGAGATGTCAGGCCGAGCGGTAGAGCTCGGCCACCCGGAACGCGAGGTCCAGGGACTGACTGCGGTTGAGTCGCGGGTCACACGCGGTCTCGTACCGCAGCGCCAGGTCCTCCTCGACGATGCCGTGCCCGCCGCCGACGCACTCGGTCACGTCGTCACCGGTGAACTCGATGTGGATGCCGCCGGGGTGTGTGCCCAGCGAGTGGTGCACCTCGAAGAATCCGGCGACCTCGTCGAGCACGTCGTCCAGGCGCCGCGTCTTGTGGCCGCTCGGAGCCTCGAAGGTGTTGCCGTGCATGGGGTCGCAGATCCAGGCGACGGTGGCGCCGCTCGCCCTGACCTTCTCCACCAGGGTCGGCAGTGCCTCCCTGACCCGGCCGGCGCCCATGCGGCTGATGAAGGTCAGCCGGCCCGGCTCGTTGTCCGGGTTCAGCTTCTCGACGAGCGCGATCGCCTCCTCCGGGGTGGTCGTCGGGCCGAGCTTCACCCCGATCGGGTTGCGGATTTTACTGAAGAACTCCACGTGGGCGCCGTCGAGCTGGCGGGTGCGCTCACCGATCCACACCATGTGCGCCGACACGTCGTACGGCAGACCGGTGCGAGAGTCGATCCGGGTGAGAGCCCGGTCGTAGTCGAGGATCAGCGCCTCGTGCGAGGAGTAGAACTCCACCGTGTGGAACTCCCCGGGCTCGGCCCCGCAGGCCCGCATGAACGCGAGCGCCTGGTCGATTTCCCGGGCGAGCTGCTCGTAGCGCCGCCCCGCCGGGGACTCGGCCACGAAGTCCTGGTTCCAGGCGTGCACCTGCCGGAGATCCGCGTAGCCGCCCTTGGTGAACGCCCGGGCGAGGTTGAGCGTGGCCGAGGAGGAGTGGTAGGCCCGCAGCAGACGGGCAGGGTCGGGCCGGCGCGCCTCGGCCGTGAAGTCGAAGCCGTTGACCATGTCGCCACGGTAGGCGGGCAGCTCCACGCCGTCGCGGACCTCGACGGGCTTGGAACGCGGCTTGGCGAACTGACCTGCCAGACGGCCGATCTTCACGACCGGGACGCGTCCCGCGTAGGTGAGCACGATCGCCATCTGCAGCAGCGACTTGAGCTTGTCACGCACGTTCTCGGCCGTGGCGCCCGCGAAGGTCTCGGCGCAGTCGCCGCCCTGGAGCACGAAGGCCTCCCCCCTGGCGACGGCGGCCATCTCGGCCTTGAGCCGGTCACACTCGCCCGCGAACACCAGCGGGGGCAGCCCCGCCAGTTCGGCGACGACCCTGTCGAGTTCGCCGCGGTCGGGCCAGTCGGGCTGCTGCGCGGCGGGCAGGTCACGCCACATGTCGAGGTTGCTGCTAGCGCTCACGGCATCCAAGGTTATTGCACGTGGCCCGATGCGGCCGCCAGGCGTCCACTTAATGAGATCCTGTTTGCCGGGCGGGTAGCCGTACGTGCTCCGGTAGCACGCCGTGGCCGATGAAGCGGCGGGCGAGGCCGCTGATCACCGGAAGCCGGGCGATGTCGGGCGGCAGCACCTGCCGCCCGGACCGGCTCAGCGCCGGACGGATCAGCAGGCGCTGCACCACTCGCTGGGCGGTCTGGGTGACCACGGTGGGCAGGGCGCGGCGGCGCCGCACTCGCGCCAGCAGCGCCTTGGGGACCTCGGGTGGTCTCGAGCCGGGGCCGCGCAGCAGGGCGGGTCCGACGATGTTGGCGGTGGCCACCGCGTCCTGCACCGCGAGGTTGATGCCGACGCCGAAAATGGGCGACATGGCGTGCGCGGCGTCCCCGATCAGCAGCAGGCCGGGACGGTGCCAGCGGGTCAGCCGGTCGACCGCCACGCGGAGGAACCCGGCCTCGTCGAAGCCGTGCAACTCGCCGACCCGGTCGGCCAGGTACGGCAGCAGCCTGGCGATCGTCCCGCGTAGTTCCTCGATGCCCCTCGCCTTGAGCTCGTCGTAGCCGCCCTTCGGGATGACGTAGGCGAGCTGCCAGTAGGTCTCCCGGTTGATCGCCACCATCAGATGCCCGGCCGAAGCCCGCAGGAAAGGCTGGCCGGGATCGCCGGGATCGCGGGGAAGGCGCAGCCAGACGACGTCCATCGGCGCGCCGAACTCCTTCGGCCGCAGTCCGGCGGCCCGCCGTACGTCCGAGTCGCGGCCGTCGGCGCCCACCGTGAGCGCGGCCCTGATCTCGTGCTCGCCGCTCTCGTCCCGGTAGCGCACGCCACGGACGATGCCGCCCTCGACGATCAGGCCGGTCACCCGGGAACGCATGAGCAGCCGGAAGTTGGGGTATCTGCCCGCCTCGGCGGTGACCAGGTTGAGAAAGTCCCACTGCGGAACGAAGGCGATGTAACGGTATTTGCCGGAAAGCGCGCTCAGGTCGGCGATCGGGATCCGGGCGTCGTCGGCCTCGATGGCCATGCGGTACGCCTTGCGGTGCGGCAGCCGGTGGAAGGCATCGGCCAGCCCGATCTCGTCGAGCACCTGGAGGGTCGAGGGGTGGATCGTGTCACCGCGGAAGTCGCGCAGGAAGTCGCCGTGCTTCTCCAGCAGCGTCACGTCCACCCCCGCGCGGGCCAGGAGCAGCGCGAGCATCGCCCCCGCGGGACCACCGCCCGCGATCACACATGTGGTACGCATAATTCACCACCCGGTGAAATTATCGCGTGAGCTTCGTATGAATGGCGATACCCGCGGTCGGCCCCTGGCCCGGACGCGGCGGAGGTTCAGCCATTCAATTCTCGTTGAAGAGCGCGATGGTCCATGTCGCCTCGTGCTTGTCGCCGGGGTTCAGCACGACCAGATCGGCCTCGGAGTTGAACGCGTCCGGCGGGCAGGTCATCGGCTCCACGGCCAGCCCCCGGTGGTCGAGGTAGGTGCCGGTGCAGACCTGGACCCAGGGCATCACAGCGGGATCCCAGGCGAGCTCCACCCCACCCTCCGGGCCGCGTACCCGCACCCGGCCCACGCCGATGGCGGTGAAGGCGTTGTCGATCGCGGTGTCGCCGAGGACCCGCGAGGTCCGGAAGTCGTACGGCGTCGCCGCCACGTCCTCCAGCGCCAGTGGAGCGAGGGATTCGTCGGAGAGCAGCACACGGGAGGCCGGCAGCTCCAGTTCGTACTCCCGCACGTCGGGGCCGGCCAGCAGCCAGGGGTGCGGCCCGCAGCCGTAGGGCGCGGGGGCGCTGCCGACGTTCTGCGCGGTGAGCGTCGTGGTCAGGCCGTCGGCCGCGACGGCGTGCCGTACCTCCAGCGCGATCCTGAAGGGGTAACCCGGGGTCGGCTCGATCATGTGCGTCAGCCGGACGAAGCCGTGGTCGTCCTCGGCGGAGAACACCTCCGCGCACTGCCACACCTTGTCCGCGACCAGGCCGTGCAGCGCGTGGCCGCGATCGGGCTCGTTCACCGGCAGGTTGTAACGGCGCCCCCCGAAGACGTACGCCCCGCCGATGACCCGGTTCGGCCATGGTGCGAGCACGGTGCCGCTGTAGTAGGGGATCGGGCCCTCCGGCGGCCAACTCGTCACCAGGTCACGGCTGCCGTGGCGCAGTACGCGCAGGGCTCCGCCCCGCTCGCTGATCGTGGCGAGGTAGCCGCCGCCGAGGATGGTGTGATCGGGCACGGGGGAGTCCTCTCACCGTGAGACGTCACGAAACAGGTCAAGTACGCACAGGACTTTAGCCCAGCTCTCCGCCATGGATCCAAGATGGAGGCGGAGGCGTGGAGCGCTCCCATGACCTGTCAAGTTAATCCTTATGGCGGAGAGAGTGTGCTTCCGTCCGTCAAGCCGAGGCGCGGATCACCAGGTGTGTGTCGAGGATCACGACCGGCTGCTCCAGCGGATCGCCGTTGATGCGGGCGATCAGCAACTGAACCATCTGCCTGCCCATCGCCTCGGTCGGCTGGTGCACGCTGGAGAGCGGGGGATCGGCGTGCAGCGCGACCTTGGAATCCTCGAAACCGATGAGGGCGACGTCGTCGGGCACTCGCATGCCCCGCTCCTTGAGCACGTGCAGCGCGCCCAGCGCCATCGGGTCCGACGCCGTGAACACGGCGTCCAGGTCCGGGTATCGCTCCAGCAGTTCATGCATCGCCGCCTCGCCGCTCTCCTCGGAGAAGTCCCCGTAGGCGACGCGCTCGGTCATGCCGGTGGCGAGCAGGGCGTCGCGATATCCCGCGAGCCGGTCGACGCCCACGCCCATGTCCTGCGGGCCCGCGATCGTGGCGATGCGACCGCGGCCCTTGGAGATCAGATACTTGACCGCCTGCCGCGCGCCGGCCCGGTTGTCCATGTCGACGTAGCTGTACGGGTTCAGCCCGACCGGGCGGCCGCCCAGCACGGTCGGCACGCCCCTCTTCTCCAGCCGGCCCGGCAGGGGATCGGCGCCGTGGACCGAGGTCAGCAGGACGCCGTCCACGTGCTGGCCGGTCAGGTAGTGCTCCAGCCGGTCGTGCTCCCGGCGGTTCTGCGCCATGGTCAGGATGAGCTGGAGGCCGGTCTCCGCCAACGCCGAGCCGATGCCGCGGATGACCCCGGCGAAGTACGGCTCGTCGAAGACCCGCTGCTCGGACTCGGACACCACCAGTGCGATGGTGTCCGTCCGGTTGGTGACCAGCGTCCGCGCCGCCCGGTTGGGCACGTAGCCGAGCTCCTGGATGGCCTGCATCACGGCGTCCCGAGCCTTGTCGCTGACCTTGGATGACCCGTTGATCACGCGCGACACCGTGCCACGGCCGACCCCGGCGCGAGCGGCGACCGCTTCGAGCGTCGGTCGGCCCCCCGAACGGCGGTCACCGTTCATCTGCGTAGCCCCCTCGTCCTGTTCTGCGCCTATTCTGCCGGACCCGGCAGCCCGCCGTGCCGGATGACGTCGGCGTACCAGAGGGCGCTCGACTTCATTGTCCTGATCTGTGTCTCATAGTCCACATAGACCAGGCCGAAGCGCTTGCCGTATCCCCAGGCCCACTCGAAGTTGTCCATCAGCGACCAGGCGAAGTAGCCGTTCAGCGGTATGCCCGCCTCGACGGCCTCGTGGCAGACCCGCAGATGCGTGTCGATGTAGGCCGCCCGCTCGGGGTCGTGGATCGTGCCGTCCTCGGCGACCACGTCGTCGAAGGCCGCGCCGTTCTCGGAGATGTAGAGGGGGATGCGGGGATACTCCGCGACGAGCCGGTCCAGCACCTCGCGCAGCCCGGCGCCGTCGATCTCCCAGCCCATCGCGGTGACCGGCCGGCCGCCGTTGACGAAGCCGACGTGCTCGCTGCCCACCCAGGGCGAGCCGGAGTCCGTCGGCGCCGCCGCGGCCGACAGCGCGCCGCCGGGCGCCCCCGACACGGTGAAGCGGCTGTAGTAGTTGATCAGCAGCATGTCGAGCGGCGCGGCGATCACGTCGAGGTCGCCGTCCTCGATGAAGTCGAGGTCGGTGACCGCGCCGAGATCCTTCAGCACGTCCTCGGGGTAGCCCCCCTTGAGCAGCGCGTCCAGGAAGAACCGGTTCTGCAGGCCGTCGATGCGCCGGGCCGCGTCCGCGTCCTCCTCGCTGCCGGTGGCCGGGGTGATCGCGTAGAGATTCACGCACCCGCCGATCTGCGAGTCCGCGTTCTGGGCGCGCATCGCCTGTACGGCGAGGCCGTGGGCGAGGTTGAGGTGATGCGCCGCGCGGATGGCCGCCGCCGGCTCGCGCCGCCCCGGAGCGTGCTCTCCGGAGGCGTATCCGACGAAGGCCGAGCACCACGGCTCGTTGACGGTGCTCCAGTTGCGCACCCGGTCGCCCAGTTCGGCGTGCACGGTCGCGGCGAAGTCGGCGAAGCGCTTCGACGTGTCCCGTACGGGCCACCCCCCGGCGTCCTCCAGCGCCTGGGGGAGATCCCAGTGGTAGAGGGTCAGCCAGGGGTCGATGCCGTAGCCGAGCAGCTCGTCGACGAGCCGCTTGTAGAAGTCGAGGCCCTTGGCGTTGTACGCCCCCGAGCCGTCGGGCTGGATGCGCGGCCATGAGACGGAGAACCGGTAGGCGGTCAGTCCCAGATCGGCCATCAGCCGGACGTCCTCGGCGTACCGGTTGTAGTGGTCGATCGCGACCCCGGCGTTGTCGCCGCCCACGATCCGGCCGTCCTGACGGCAGAAGGTGTCCCAGATCGAGGTTCCCCGCCCGTCGGCTGAGATCGACCCCTCGACCTGGTAGGCGGAGGTGGCGGCTCCCCAGACGAACCCGGTGGGGAACATCAGGCCTGGGGTCTGCGTCTCGGGTCGTGTGCCTTGCGTGGTCACGCTTTGACTGCACCTTCCATGAGTCCGCCGATGATCTGTCGGCCGAACGCGATGAAAACGACGATGAGCGGGAGGATCGACATGAGCGTGCCGCTGAAGATCAGTACGTAGTCGGTGCCGTACTTCGCGTTCAGCGAGTTGATGGCGACCTGGACCGTCGGGTTGTCCGGGGTCAGCACGAGCAGCGGCCACATGAAGTCGTTCCAGGTGAGCATGAATGTGTTGATGCCGAGCACGGCCATGCCCGGCCGTACGGCCGGCAGGACGACGTTGAACCAGATCCTCAGGGTGGACGCGCCGTCGACCCGGGCGGCCTCAACCAGCTCGTTGGGCACGGCCTGGTCGGTGTACTGCGTCATGAGGAAGACACCGAAGCCGTTGAGCAGGTACGGCATGATCACCGCCTTGATCGAGCCCACCCACCCGAGGCTGACCATCACCCGGTAGAGGGGCACGATGCCCATCTGCTGCAGTGGCACCATCATGGTCACCAGGACCAGCAGCAGCAGGATCCTGCCGCCTTTGAAGCGCAGCCGGGCGAAGGCGAAACCGGCGAACGTCGAGATCAGCACCACGGACGCGGTCACCGCGACGGCGATGATCAAGGAGTTGGTCAGACCGGTCACATAGTGCGCGTCCGGGTTGGACAGCACACGCTGGATGTTCTCGCCCAGGTTTCCGCCGGGCAGGAACGGCGGCGGGACGTCGGTGGCCTCGCGGTTGGAGCGCGAGGCAATGACGATCATCCAGTAGAGCGGGAACGCCGAGATGACGATCGTGACGGCGAGCACGATCTTCGTGAACGGCGTGGCCGTCCAGATGCCGGCGGCCCCGCCGGGCGCCGTGGCGCGGCGGCGCCGCCGCGTGCCGGCGGGCGCGGAGAGCGTGGTCACTTGTTGCCCCCGATCCGGCGGATGAGCAGGAAGTTGATGAGCGATCCGACGAGGATGAGCAGGAACAGCAGCCAGGCCGCGGCTGAGGCGTAGCCGTAGTCGAACGAACGGAAGCCCTGCTCGAAGATGAACATCGAGACGGTCTGGAACTGGCTGTCGGTGCCGCCGTGGACGTTGCCGTTGTAGAACGTGGTCGGCTCGGCGAAGAGCGTGAGGCCGCCGATCGTCGAGTTCAGCACCACGAAGATCATGGTGGGCCGGAGCATCGGCACGGTGATCTGCCAGAACTGGCGCCGCCGGGAGGCGCCGTCGATCGAGGCCGCCTCGTAGAGGTCCCTGGGGATCGTCTGCATGCCGGCCAGGAAGATGATCGCGTTGTAGCCGGTCCACCGCCAGTCGACCATCGTGGCGATGGCGAGCCAGGAGGGGATGCGCTCGGTCTTCCAGGAGACCGGGTCGGCCCCGAACCAGCTGAGCACCCAGTTGATCAGTCCCCAGTCCCGGCCGTAGAGCTGGGTGAACACCACCGCGACCGCGACGACCGAGGTGACCAGGGGGAGCAGGACGCCCATCCGGACGAACAACTGGCCCTTGAACCGCTTGTTCAGCGCGTTGGCGAGCAGCAGCGCCAGCAGCATCTGCGGCACCGTCGCGATGGCGAACATCCCGAGCGTGTTGACGACCGCCTTCCAGAAGGCGGAGTCGGACAGCAGGCCGGTGAAGTTGCCCACGCCGGTCCACTCGACCGTGCCGGTGAGGTCGTACTTGAAGAAGGCGTAGTAGAGGGTGAAGCCGAGCGGGAAGAGCCCGAAGAGCAGGAAGAGCAGGTAGTAAGGAGAGACCAGGAGGTACGGCGCGGCCTTGAGGTCCAGCCAGGTCCTGAATGACCCGGGGGAATTCCGCCGTACGTGCCTCCTGTCGGGTGGGACCGGCGCCCGGGTGGGCCGGCCGGCGTCGACGTGCAGGCTCATGGGTTACCTTTCAGTGAAGCCAGGCGACCGGCACGCCGGGATGCCGCTGCGGCGGGCCGGTTCACCTGATGCGGGCGAGGGTCAGCTCAGCCCGCGGCCTTCACGGCGTCGTCGACGAGACGCTTCCAGCCGTCCGCGTACGCCACCGAGCCGTCGTCGATGGCCGAGACCACGGACTCCACCGCGTTCTTCACCTGGGCGTGCTTGACGCCGAGGAAGATCGGCTGGAGCGAGGCGGCGGACTTGGCGAAGATGTCACCGACCGGGGCGTCGTTGAAGTACTCGTTCTTCGCGCTCTGGACCGCCGGGTCCTGCTGAGCCTGGGTGTTGCTCGGCATGTTGCCCGCGTAGCCGAAGACGCTCACCTGGGCGTCCTTGCCGGTCAGGTAGTCGAGGACCTGCGCGGCCTCCTTGGGGTGCTTGGACTGCTTGGGCACCGCGAGCCAGGAGCCGCCCCAGTTGCCGCCGCCGCCGGGCACCGCCGCGACGTCCCACTTGCCCTTGCCCTCCGGGCCGCCGGCGTTGTCGCCGCTGACCACGCCGAGCATCCACGACGGGCAGCCGAGGGTGGCGAACTGCCCCTTCTTCATGCCGGTGAACCACTCTTCGGTGAAGTTGCGCAGCTTGGCGGTGAGGCCCTCCTTGCTGATCTTCTCGGCGAAGTCGTAGGAGGCCTTGACCGCCGGGTTCGAGTCGACGATCAGCTTGTTGTCCTTGCCGAAGTAGGTGACGTTGCCGTTCTTGGCGCCCTCCTGCACCAGGACCACGTTGTAGAGCGTGTTGGTGCCGTCGACGAACTTCGTGTCCTTGACCTTCTCCTGGAACTGGTGACCGACCTTGACGAAGTCATCCCAGGTAGGCCAGAGCCTGCCGACCTCGTCGCGGTCGCCTGGCAGGCCCGCCTTCTCGAACAGGTCCTTGCGGTAGCACAGGCTCATGCCGCCGACGTCGGTGCCGAGGCCGAAGAGCTTGCCGTCGGCGGTGACGCCGTTCTCCCACTTCCAGCCGGGGAAGTCGGCCTTGCGGCCGCTCAGGCCGAACTCGCCGAGGTCGGCCCACCACTCGGGGTGCGCCTTGGCGAGGCCCATGCCGCCCTCGTCGATGCCGACGACGTCGCCGGCGCCGGTGCCCGTCTGCAGCCACTGGATCATCTGCGGCCAGTAGACCTGCTCGAACTGGTCGGTCAGGTTGTCGTTCTTGATCTGGATGTCAGGGTGCTCGGCGTTCCACTCGTCGATCGCCTCCTTGTACCCGAAGTTCTTGCCGCCGCCGAAGGTCTGGACGACGATGGTGACCGGCTCGGAGGCGGCCGTGGAGGTGCTGTCCGACGCGTTGTCCTTGCCGTCGTCGGAGCTGCAGGCGGTGACGACGCTCAGGGCGAGCGCGGACGCCGCGGCGATCGCGAGCTTCCTGCCGCGACGTGAGTTGCCAGTCATTTCGGACCCCTCTCAGGTGGTATCCCGAAGTCTCGATGGGAGGGTGTGTCTCAGGCCGATCCCCGAGTCGACGGCCCGTGTTTGGCTACTGCTCGGTAACTGCTGTGTGGCACTGCCGTACCCGTTGCGATCCCTGATTGGGAGCGCTCCCACGAAGGGTCCTCCATCAGTCCCTCGGGCGTCAATACGCTGAAACCCAACTGTTACTCCGGCCAGGGTTAGCGCCAGAAAAGCGGGAATGAGGGGATAAACATCTATTGGGAGCGCTCCCATTGCCATATGGGGAGAAACGTGGGAACGGCCACCGCCCTCGGGACGGTGGCCGTCTGGTGGAGCCTCGATCACTGGAGTGGCGCGGGCGGCGCGCGTGCGGCGTCGGCCGCCACGGCCGCGTCGGCGACCTGGCAGGTGACGCCGGCGCAGGTGCGCAGCATCGCCAGTCGCGCCGAGAGCGCGACCATCAGGAAGGGATCGGCCGTCGCGGCGAGGTTGTGCAGCTGCGCCGGATCCTCGCTCAGGTCGTAGAGCTGCCGCTCGCCCGTGGCGTACTCGACGTAGCTGTAGCGGTCGGTGCGCAGCACGCCGTAGTCGGGCGGAGTCCGCGGCGAATAGTCGGCATGGGCGAACTCCACGAGCACGGCGTTGCGCCACGGCACCGTACGGCCCTGCAGGAGCGGGACGAGCGAACGGCCCTCGGCGTACGGCGGCGTGACGGCCCCGCCGAGCTCGGCGAACGTGGGCGCGAGGTCGACGGTCGAGGCCAGTGCGCCGATCGCGCTGCCGGGGGCGACGCCGGGACCCCTGACGATCATCGGGACGCGGATGTCCTCCTCGAACGGTGTCGTCTTGCCCGGTCGCAGCCGATGCTGACCCAGATGGAAGCCGTTGTCGGAGGTGAGGAAGATGTAGGTGTCGTCCAGGCGGCCGGTCCTGGCCAGCGTGGCGACCAGGTCGCCCACCATGTCGTCGACGCCCAGCATGGCGCGCAGCCGGTTCCGATGCACCCGGTCGATCCTTCGCACGTCCTTCGCCGCCAGCGGTGCGCGATCCCGGAGCCACTTCGGCTCGGCCGAGGTGTCCGCCTGGTCGAACGACGCGGTCCTCGGCGCGATCTCGTCGCTGAAAGCGTCGGCGTGCCTGGGCGCGTAGTGGGCCGGCAGGTGTGGTGCGACCGGCGCCAGGTAGAGGAAGAACGGCCCGGTCGTCGAGGTGGCGAACGCGCCGGCCCTGGCGCTGAGCACGTCCTCGAGGTAGTCGCCGGCCGCGTGGCCGTACTGCCGGATGGTTCCGTTCTCGTTCAGCGCGTAGCCGTACTCCTGGTAGAGCCGGGTGACGGGGACCGCCCACTCGTCCCAGCCCGGCGGGATGTACGACCAGCTCGCGCCGGTCGGATACTGGTTGAGGTACTTGCCCATCAGGGCGGTGCGGTAGCCGGCGTCGTGCATCCATGTCCCGACCGTGGACGTCTCCAGCGGCCGGAACTTGGGGAAGCCGCCGGTCGGCGGCCGGTTGCTCAGGACATGGTGGCTGTGCATGTACTGCGAGCGCAGGATCGACGACCGGGAGGGGCAGCACCAGGGATTGGTGGCGAAGAATCGGGAGAACGTGGCCCCCTGCCGGACCAGCAGGTTCCAGATGTTGGGAAATCGGCTGAGATCGGTGGCGTTCAGGTCGTCGACCAGGATGAACACGACGTTCGGCTGGTGGGCCGGCACGGGCTCGGCGCGCGAGGGCTTCCCGTGTGCGATGCCGGAAAGCGCGAGGCAGAGGGTGAGCGCGGCGGCGAGCCGGGCCGACCATCTCCTGCTTCTCCCAAGGAACACGGTTCTCTTCGTGAACGACACGGCAGGGATCTTTACCGCTTGCCTGACAGCGGAAACGTACGGAGCGTAACTGAATCAGCGCAAATAGTGAACATACCGTGCCAAAGATGTGCGAAGCGTCAGCCGCCGACGAGCCGCTGTCGGACGCAGTCGTGCAGGTCGCGCTCGATCCGGTGCCGGGTCTCGTCGCAGGCGGCCGACTACACTCCGCCGGCCTGCGCCCCCGGTCGGCCGACGCCGCCACCACCTGCGTAAACGCCGGGCGCTGAACCGTGAGCCGCGTCGGAGCCCGCGTCCGGAGCCGTCTCGGGCGACAGCGGAAGCCGGATGACGAACCGGACGCCCGCGTCCTCGCACTCGACCCGGATCGCGCCGCCGTGGGACTCCACGACCTCCCGGGCGATGGCCAGGCCGAGGCCGGTCCCGCCGTGGGTCCTGCTCCTGGCGGTGTCCCTCCGATAGAACCGCTCGAAAATGCGTTCACGGTCCCCCTCGGGGATGGGCTCTCCGTCGTTGAACACCGACAGCACGGCGTGCTCGCCGCTGTCGTCGCCGACCCGGCCGACCTCGGCGTGCACCCGCGTCGCCGCGTGCCGCTCGGCGTTGTCGAGCAGGTTCGCCACCACCCGGGAAAGCTGCCCGCGCAGCCCGCTGACCATCACCCCCCGGGCGGCAAGGACGTGCATCGGCGGACGGCCGCGGACCTCGGCGGTGAGCAGCTCCCCGAGGTCGAGGTGCTCGCGCACGGTGGACGGCGCGGTTCCGATCCTCGCCAGCAGGAGCAGGTCCGCGACGATCGCCTCCAGCCTGCCCGTGTCGCGTAGCGCCGCCTCGACGGCCTCCTCGGTGTCCTCCGGATGCAGGCGGGCGCTCTCCAGTTGGGCGCGGATCCCCGCGATGGGGGTGCGGAGTTCGTGTGAGGCGTCGGCGGCGAACTGCCGCTGCTGCTGGATCGACCGCTCCAGTCGGGCGAGCGCGTCGTTGGCGGTCCTGGCGAGCCTGGCGATCTCGTCGTCTCCCGGTGGTTCGGGGACCCGGCAGCCCGGGTTGGTCGGGGCGACCTCCCTGAGCTCCGACCTGATCGCCTCGACGGGGCGCAGGGCCCGTCCGGAGACCAGCCAGGCGGTCCAGGCCACCCCGCCGCAGAGCAGCAGGATCGCAACGAAGAGCCCCAGCTCCGGCAGTCGAGTGCCGAGGATGGCCGGGGTGACGCGGCCGGCGTAGACCATGTCCGAATCCGCCTCGGGAGACACCTTCACTGCGGTGATGTAGACGCAGTCCCCGTGCGGTGGCGAACACGAGGTGGCCCGGCTGACCCTGATGTCGGAGGCGGGACGCAAGGGGCTGAGTCGGCGCAGCGCTCTGGCCGCCGTGCTGGTCGCCACCACCCGGCCGTCCGAGGTGACCACCTCGATCAGGTTGATGCCGTTTCCGTTCGTCGGGACGGGGTCGGGTAACTGCCCGGCGCGGGCCTCGGCGGCGATGCGGCTCGCGGTCGAAAGGCTGTCGTCCCAGATCCGGTCGGTGACGGCATCCCGCACGACGATGTCCGCGATGATTCCCGCCGGGAGCAGGACGAGCGCCGCGGCGGCGGTGGCGATCAACGTCAGGCGCGCCCTGAGGGATGGTACGCGCAGCCAGGGGAGGGACATGACCCGAGGCTACTGATGGTCATCATGCGGAAACTTCGCGACACCGAAAAGTTGGGACCAAAGTTGTTCAAAGTGGCGCCAAGAAGCGGGAACCAGCGCCGCAAGGGGTTACTGAAACTTGCAGAAGGGATTGCTCTCGACCCGCGCCCGACCCGCCGCCGCAACGGCGGCGAAAGCCGTGTCGGAGACTGTTGGTGTCGCCCTGTTGGAGGTGGTGGGCATGCTGCTGCGGCTACGGGTCTCACTCCCGGACCGCCCCGGAGTGCTGGGGCAGGTGGCCCGCGCGTTCGGGGTGATGGGCGCCGACATCCTGCAGGTCACCGTGCTCGAACGGCAGGCCGGACGCGCGGTGGACGACTTCACCGTGTTCTGGCCCGGCCTGTTCGAGCCGGGTGAGCTGCGCGACCGGATCTGTGTGGTCCCCGGCGCCCGGGTCGAGTCCGTGTGGCC
This sequence comes from Sphaerimonospora cavernae, assembly GCF_042435035.1. NCBI lineage: Bacteria > Bacillati > Actinomycetota > Actinomycetes > Streptosporangiales > Streptosporangiaceae > Sphaerimonospora > Sphaerimonospora cavernae. Next base: position 69,435 of record NZ_JBHMQT010000057.1, on the reverse strand, counting down.
GACACGTGAGGCTCCCGGCACGAGCCCCGACTACGACCTGCTCGGCCACGTCGCGGCCGAACCGGAACGCGCGGTCGTCACGCTGGTCGACGCGATGCCCGACGTGGTGAGCGCCGAGTGGGCGGTCGCGGTCGACTCCGGCAGCGGGATGGTGCTGCATGGGAGCTGGCAGGCGCCGGAGGACGTGTCGGCCGCCGACCTCACCCCGCTGCGCGCCTCCGCCCTGACCCGGGACGGGCTGCACCTGGCGTGCGTGCCGATGGACGGGGCGCACCTGGTCGTGGCGCGGGAACAGGGGCCGCCCTTCCATCAGGCCGAGCTCGACAAGATCTCCAGGCTCACGGGCATCGTCTGCGCCCTGGTCCGGTCCACCACGGACCGGGAATCCAGGGAGACAGCGTAGCGACACTCCTTAGGCCGCTCCCGGACGGCCCTTCACGGCCCCTATCGGCGGGGTGGGTCGATCCGGGCGCCGTTCTGGGTGAACAGCATCAGGCGGGAGATGTCGATGGCGACCCGGCCGTGTTCCCCGGCCCGCCATACGGGGCGGCTGCCCAGCCGGACGATCAGATCGGCCCGCCGGTGCGTACCGTATCCGGGCGGTGGCGGCACGTACTCCTCTTCCTCCTCCTCGCGTGGCCCGCCGCCGCTCAGCAGCCTGCGCACGATCGAGCGGGTCTTCCCGCTCGACGCGCCGCCGTTCATGTGCCGGCGGGGGTCCGGCGGCTCGGGCACGGCGACGGAGGGGATGCCGGCCTCCAGGTAGGCCAGCCATTCATGGCCGTGGTACTCGAGAGTGCGGACCCGGCCGAAGAAGCTCGGTCCCTCCGTCTTCTCCGGTACGGGTGTCAGTCCGTCGGGCCGGATACCCACGATGATCTGTGACCCGGTGTGCTGCGACACAGCGTACGCCCTTGGATCGGTCCACGGCATGGTGATCTGATGCGGGCCGAAATCCAGCATGATGAACTGGTTCTGCGGCGTTCGTACGGTCGCGGCGAGCAGGTTGAGCTGCTGCGAGTTGAGGAACGCGGCGGTGAAGGCGGTGGCCGGGTCGTTGTAGACCTGGGCGGGGGTGCCGATGTCCTGCAGCACGCCCCGATTCATGATCGCGATGCGGTCGGCGAGCGTCAGCGCCTCGACCTGGTCATGCGTCACGTAGATCGTGGTGACTCCCATGGCCCTTACCAGCGACGAGATCTCCATGCGCAGTTCGGTGCGCATGCCGGCGTCCAGGTTGGACAGCGGCTCGTCCATCAGGAAGAGGGACGGCTGCCGTACGATCGCGCGGCCCATGGCGACGCGCTGCCGCTGCCCGCCGGACAGGGTGCCCGGCCGGCGGTCCAGGGTCTCCTCGATGTGCAGCGCGCGGGACAGCTCCACCACCCGCTCGCGGACCATGTTCGGGTCGCTCTTGGCGATCTCCATCGGGAAGGACAGGTTCCCCCGGACGGATCGGTGCGGGTAGAGCGCCCCGTTCTGGAACACCATCGCGACGTCGCGGTCGCGCGGTGCGAAGTCGTTGGCGAGCTGGCCGGAAAGCCATAGATCGCCAGAAGTGATCTCCTCCAGCCCCGCGATCATGCGGAGCAGCGTCGACTTGCCGCAACCCGAGGGCCCGAGCAGGACGAGTAGCTCTCCCTCGTCCGCACGCAGGCTCAGGCGGTCTACCGCGAGGTATCCCCCCGGGTAGACCTTGGTCACGTTGTCAAGGACGACGGTGCTCATCAAAGCTCGTTCCTCCCGGGCGCCGCGCCCGGATCCCCAGCCATCGGTTGTGATTGATGAGGTAGTACATCGCGTACTGGCCTCGGATGTCCATACATAGAGTGAACAATCCGGCAACTACCTGGACATTTCGGTGACCGCAAACCTTCCTCTCCGGAAAGTCTTCTGTCAGGTCAGGCCCGAGGAGGACCTGCGGTCGCCCGAATGTAACGAGTTTGCAGAAACTTTCTGCAAGCCCTTTCGTCGCGGTTCGCGGGCCGGTACGTTCCGGCGTAAACCCCCCGAACAAGGAGCACAACCAGATGCGGCGAGTCATCTCGGCCGCGGCTACCGCCGCGGCGCCGGCACTGACGGCGGTGGCATGCGGCGGCTACGGCGGCTCGCGATGATCTTCAAAGGCCCGTGGTCGAACGCCGACAACCTCGGCGGCAAGGTCTTCGCTCACCGACGCGTTCGTCGCCCGCCTGGCCTGGACCATCGTCTGGACGGCGGTGTGCGTCGCCCCGCACGTGGGCATCGGGCTGGGCATGGCGTTGCTGCTCAACCGGCCGATGCGCCTGCGGTCGGTCTACCGGGTGCTGCTCGTGCTGCCCTGGGCCGTACCGGCGTTCGTCTCGGCGTTCATCTGGCGACACCTTCTCAACGGCGAGTTCGGCGTGATCAACGCCATGCTCCGGGCGGCCAGCCAGATGTTCCCGGTGGCGATCCTGATCGTGCCGATCTACAACCCGCCGGCCGGGCTCGGACTGATCAACCAGCTTCCGTCGCTCGTCGTCGCCTACCTCACCTCTGGTCACCGGCCTCACCGCCGGTGCCGCGAAGGCATGAATCACCATGAGAATCGGGGGATAGAAATGACCGAAGTCGCTCTGCACCCATCGGCCCATCCAACGGCCCACCCAGCGGCCAGCCGCTGGTGGCGCGACGCGGTGATCTACCAGGTGTACGTCCGCAGTTTCGCCGACGGCAACGGCGACGGGATCGGTGACCTGCTCGGCGTGCGCAGCCGGTTGCGCTACCTGGCCGAGTTGGGGGTGGACGCGATCTGGTTGACGCCGTTCTATCCGTCGCCGATGGCCGATTTCGGATACGACGTGGCCGACTACCGCGACGTCGATCCGATCTTCGGGTCGCTGGCGGACGCCCGGGCGCTGATCGACGACGCCCACCGGCTGGGCCTGCGGATCATCGTGGACGTGGTCCCGAACCACACCTCCGACCAGCACTCCTGGTTCACCAAGGCGCTGGCGGCCGGCCCCGGTGCTCCGGATCGGGAGCGGTACATCTTCCGGGATGGCAGGGGTGCGGCCGGCGAACTGCCGCCCAACGACTGGGAGTCGATCTTCGGTGGCGCGGCCTGGACCCGGGTCGCGGACGGGCAGTGGTACCTCCACCTGTTCGCCCCCCAGCAGCCCGACCTGAACTGGGAGCACCCCGAGGTGCACGAGGAGTTCGCCGACGTGCTGCGGTTCTGGCTCGACCTCGGCGTCGACGGGTTCCGGGTCGACGTGGCGCATGGCATGGTCAAGGCGCCGGGCCTGCCGGACGTCGGCCGCTCCGACCAGGTGCGGATGATCGGCACGGACGTGGTCCCGTTCTTCGACCAGGACGGCGTGCACGAGATCCACCGGTCCTGGCGGCGCATCCTCGACTCCTACGAGGGCGAGCGGATCGGCGTCGCCGAGGCGTGGGCGCCGACCCCCGAGCGGCTGGCCGACTACGTCCGGCCCGACGAGCTGCACCAGGCGTTCAACTTCCACTTCCTCACCACCCCCTGGGACGCCGTCAGGTTCCGCGAGGTCATCGACGAGTCGCTCCGTACGGCCGGTCTGGTGGGCGCGCCCACCACATGGGTGCTGTCCAACCACGACGTCAAGCGGCACGTCACCCGGTACGGCGGGGGCGAACGCGGCCTGCGCCGCGCCAGGGCGGCGGCCCTGCTCATGCTCGCGCTGCCCGGCTCTGCCTACATCTACCAGGGGGAGGAGCTGGGCCTGCCGGAAGTGCTCGACCTTCCGGAGGAGTGCCTGCGCGATCCGCAGCGGCTGCGCGACCCCGACAGCGGGCGCGACGGCTGCCGGGTGCCGCTCCCGTGGGCGGCGACGGAGGAGCCGCCGTACGGCTTCGCCCCGCCGGGGATCTACGAGAGCTGGCTGCCGATGCCCGCGCAGTGGCGGGACCTCAGCGTCGAGGCCCAGCTCAGGGACGGGGCGTCGATGCTCAGCATGTATCGGGCGGCGCTGGCGATCCGGCGCGGACGCCCCGACCTCGGCGACGGCCCACTGACCTGGCTGGACGGACCGCCCGGCACGCTGGCCTTCACTCGTGGCGGCTCCTTCGTCTGCGTCCTGAACATGACGCACGAGTGGGTCGGGATCGGCGCGGCCCCGGGGGAACTGCTCCTGGCCGGCGGCGGGCCGGACATGTCAAGCCCGGTAGAGGTCCGGCTGGCCCCGGACTCCGCTACCTGGTGGGACCTCGGTCGGTAAGGTTTGAGCCCATGAACCACACCACGCGGCTCGCCGACATCGCGGCTCAGGCAGGGGTGAGCGAGGCCACGGTGAGCCGCGTGCTGAACGGCAAGGCGGGGGTCTCCGCGGTCACCCGGCAGGCCGTGCTGACCGCGCTCGACCTCATGGGCTACGAGCGCCCCCAGCGGCTGCGCCAGCGCAGCAACGGCCTGATCGGGCTGGTCATCCCCGAGCTCGGCAACCCGATCTTCCCGGCGTTCGCCCAGGCGGTGGAGAAGTCGCTGACGCAGCACGGCTACACCCCGATCCTGTGCACCCAGGAGCCCGGCGGCGCCCCCGAGGACGAGTTCACCGAGATGCTGATGGACCGTGGGGTTTCCGGCATCGTCTTCGTGTCGGGACTGCACGCCGACACCACGGCCCGGATGGACCGGTACACCCGTCTCACCGACCGGGGCCTGTCGATCGTGCTGGTGGACGGGTACAACGAGACGATTCCCGCGCCGTTCATCTCGCCCGATGACCGGCTCGCGGCCCGTCTGGCCGTACAGCACCTGGTCGATCTCGGGCACGAGCGCATCGGCCTGGCCCTGGGCCAGCGGCGGTTCGTTCCGGTCATCCGTAAGATCGAGGGTTTCCGGCAGGCGATGTCCCAGCTGCTCGGCCTCACCGCCGTGGACGAGCTGATCCAGCACTCGCTGTTCTCGGTCGAGGGCGGGCAGGCGGCGGCGGGCGCGCTCCTCGACCGCGGCTGCACCGGCATCTTCTGCGGGAGCGACCTCATGGCGCTCGGCGCGATCCGCGCGGCGCGCGAGCGCGGGTTGTCGGTGCCCGGGGAGGTGTCGGTGGTCGGGTTCGACGACTCGCCGCTCATGGCGTTCACCGACCCGCCGCTGACCACGGTGCGCAAGCCGATCCGCGCGATGGCCGCCGCCGCCGTGCAGACGCTTCTGGAGGAGATCGGCGGCACGCCCGCCAAGCACGTGGAACTCGTCTACCAGCCCGAACTCGTCGTACGCGGCTCCACCGGCTCGGGCCCCCTCGTCCATCGATGACGATGCACCGCCGCCGGGAAAGGGGCGGGCCCGTGACCGCCGGGTTACAAGGTCACGGGCCCAGGTTTCCATGAACGCGACACCGGGTCACGGGCACGAGCATGGCCGCCGGCTCCGCCGAGGGAGGATGGCTCGGCCGACGAAGTCTGAGGTCTAAGGAGAGGTGCGCAGACCTGCGGCCTCCGTAGCGAGCTTCTCGATCCGAGCGTAGTCGCCGGCGGCCAGCAGGACGGCCGGGGTGATCCAGCTCCCGCCGACGCAGCCGACGTTGGACAGGGACAGATAGGACCGCGCGTTCGCCGGTGTGATCCCGCCCGTCGGGCAGAACCGGACATCAGGCAGCGGGCCGGACAGGGCCTTGAGGTAGCCGACCCCGCCCGCCGCCTCGGCGGGGAAGAACTTCATCTCCCGCACGCCCCGCTCGGCCAGCGTCATCGCCTCGGTCGCCGTGGCCACCCCCGGCAGGTACGGCACGCCGGCCGCGACCATCGCGGTGAGCAGCGACGGCGTGGTCCCGGGAGAGACGAGGAATCTCGCGCCCGCGTCGAGGGCGGCGGCCACGTCGCCGGGCGTGCGGACCGTGCCGGCGCCGACGACGGCCTCGGGCACCTCGGCGGCGATCCGCCGGATGGCGTCGACGGCGGCCGACGTGCGCAGCGTGATCTCGATGGCCGGCAACCCCCCCGCCACCAGGGCCCGGGCGAGGGGCACCGCCGTGCCGGCGTCCTCGATCACGACGACCGGCACCACGGGGGCGAGGTCAAGAAGGCTCATGTCGGCTCCACATTAGATGACTTCCCTGGACGACTTCTGTGCGAGCCAGGCGGCCGCCCCCGCCAGCGCCGGCTGCCCGGCGACGATCAGCGAGGTGGCGACCGAGGAGAGATAGTCGCGCAACGCCGGGGCGCTCGTCTCGAACCGTTTCCGGAACGCGCTCGCCGGGATCCGGCCGGCGATCCTCGGCAGCACGCCGCCGCCCAGATAGACGCCGCCCCGGGCGCCCAGCGTGAGCGCCACGTTCCCGGCGAACCCGCCCAGCAGCGCGAGGAACACCTCGACGGTCTCGACGCACAGCGGGTGCTCCGAGGCCACGATCTGTGAGGCGGTCCGCGTCTCCGGGGTGACCCCGCGTACCAGGGCCAGCCCCCGGTGGAGCCGAGCCAGTCCGGGGCCGGACAGCAGGTGCTCGGCGTCCACGTACGGCAGGCCGTCGGCGCGCAACGCCCGGACGACGTCGATCTCCAGGTCGGACACAGCCGGGACCGACACGTGTCCGCCCTCACCGGGCAACGGCACCCAACCCCCGCCGGACGGCACCTCGGCGTGCGCGCCGTACGGCACCAGCCCACCGACGCCGAGGCCCGTACCCGGACCGAGCACCGCCTTCGGCAGACCGGCCACCGGAGGCGGGCCGCCGAGCGGCACGAGATCGTCCCCCGCCAGGTGCGGCAGCGAGAACGCGAGCGCCTCGAAGTCGTTGAGCAGCACCGTGTGCGGGATGCCCAGCTCGGTCACCGAGCCCGACCATCCCGCGTTGGTCAGCCGGTAGCGGTCGCCCTCGACCGGTCCGGCGATCGCCAGACACGCGGCCCCCGGCCGAACTCCGCCCGCATGTTCTGCGAGATAGGCGGCTACGGCATCGGCAAGGCCGAGATGCTGGGAAACGGTCAGTACGGCTACCGCCTCCGGCTGCCCGCCGGGGTGGGACACCAAACCGAACCGCGCGTTCGTGCCGCCGACGTCGGCGACCAGCCAGGGAAGCTTCATGCCACGTCTCCGAAGGCGTTCCGGAGGGCGTCCGCGGGGGCGTCGGCGCGTGTTTCGGCGAGGCCGGCGCGGGACGCGGACTCCACGACGTTTCCGAAGGCGTACCCGCTGCTGCCAGGCGCGTTCACCGAGAACACGCCGGCCCCGCGGTCGGCCGGCCCGACGGCGTGGCGGAAGACGGCGAACAGCTCCCGCCCGGTGCCCTGCCACCGCTCGTCGCTCAGCGGGGCGCCGGCCAGGGTGGCGCCGGCCAGGGTGGTGTCGGGCAGAGTGGTATCGGGCAGGGTGCGGCCGGACAGGTCGGCCAGGACGGTGAGCGTCCCCGCCGCACCGTTCTGGGTGGTGCAGTCGAGGCGGATCATGTCGCCGTCGCGGAGCAGGGCGATCGGTCCGCCGTCGGCGGCCTCCGGCGTCACGTGGATCGCCGCGGGGACCTTGCCCGACGCACCCGACATCCGGCCGTCGGTGACGATCGCCACCTTCCGCCCCCGGTCGAGCAGGACCGCCAGCGGCGGGGTCAGCTTGTGCAGCTCGGGCATCCCGTTGGCACGCGGGCCCTGGTAGCGGACGACCGCGACGAAGTCCTGGTCGTCGAGCTCGCCGTCCTCGAACGCGCGCAGCAGGTCGAGTTGGTCGTCGAACACCCTGGCCGGGGCCTCGATCACCAGATGTTCGGGCTTGACGGCCGACACCTTGCTGACGGCCCGGCCGAGGTTGCCCGACAGGATGTGGATGCCGCCGTCGGGTGAGAACGGCTCGCTCACCGGGCGCAGCACGTCGCGCACGTCCAGACCGTCGAGACCGTCACCGCCTCCGACCGGCGTGGCGGTCCGTTCCTCCCAGACCAGCTCTCCCTCCTTCAGCGCGGGAGCGCTCCGGTAGCGGTCCAGGCCCTGACCGGCCACGGTGCGCACGTCGCGGTGGAGCAGCCCGGCGTCGAGCAGGGCCCCGATGAACACGGCCATCCCGCCCGCCGCCTGGAAGTGGTTCACATCCGCCTGCCCGTTGGGGTACATGCGGGCGAGCAGCGGCACGACCTTCGACAGGTCGGCCATGTCGTCCCAGGTCAGCGTGATACCGGCGGCCGCGGCCACGGAGACCAGGTGCATGGTGTGATTGGTGGAGCCCCCGGAGGCCAGCAGCGCCACGACCGCGTTGACGATCGCCCGTTCGTCGATCACCTCGCCGATGGGGGTGTACTCCCCGCCATGCGGATTGATCTCGACGGCCCGGCGGGCCGCCGCGTCGGTGAGTGTGTGCCGCAGCTCCGTGCGCGGGTTGACGAACGTCGCACCCGGCAGGTGCAGGCCCATCACCTCCATGAGCAGCTGGTTGGAGTTGGCGGTGCCGTAGAACGTGCAGGTGCCGGGGGAGTGGTACGAGGCGGCCTCGGCCTCCAGCATCTCGGCCCGGCTGATCGCGCCTTCGGCGAACCGCTGCCGGGCCCGGGCCTTGATCTTGTTGGGCAGGCCCGAGGGCATCGGCCCGGCCGGGACGAGCAGCGCGGGCAGGTGGCCGAAGCGCAGCGCGCCGATGAGCAGCCCGGGGACGATCTTGTCGCAGACCCCGAGCAGCAGGGCGGCGTCGAACATGTCGTGGGACAGCGCGATCGCGGTCGCCATCGCGATCACGTCGCGGCTGTAGAGCGACAGTTCCATGCCGGCGCGCCCCTGCGTGATGCCGTCGCACATCGCCGGCACGCCCCCGGCGACCTGCGCGACGCCCCCGGCCGCGCGGACCGCCCGCTTCAGCTGCGCCGGATAGGTCTCGTACGGCTGGTGCGCGGAGAGCATGTCGTTGTAGGAGGTGACGATCGCCACCCCGGGCTTGGCCGTACCGCGCAGGTCGAGCTTGTCGGCGGCCGGGGCGGCGGCGAAGCCGTGCGCGAGGTTGGCGCACGCCAGGCGGCCGCGGGCCGGTCCCCGCTCGCGAAGCTCCTGTCCCGCCCGTCCGATCCGGTCGAGGTAGTCGGCACGGCTCACCCGGCTGCGACGGCGGATCCGGTCGGTGACCCGGTTGATCACGTGATTCGTCACGGTAGGGAGCGTAGCGGGGAGTTATGTGTTCTTTCAAGCCTACTTTTGTAAGCTGTGCTGAATAAGTCATTGAGCTTCGGTCAGTGGGTGTGCTTAACTTCGGGGGTGACGCGACTTGCGACCGCCGGTGAGGTCTTCCAGCTCATCAGGAGCGGGGAGGGGGTCACGCGTGCCGACATCGGCCGCACGACCGGACTGTCACGTCCCGCCGTCGCCGCGCGGGTCGCCGAGTTGCTCCAGCGTGGGCTCATCGTGGAGGACGCCGAAGGCCCCTCCACGGGAGGCCGGCCACCGGCCCGGCTGTGCTTCGCCGCCTCCGGGGGAGTGGTCCCGGTGGCCTCGCTCGGCGCGAGCCGTACCCAGATCGCGCTCTGCGACTTGGCCGGGGAGGTGCTGGTGCGCACCGATCTGGAGATCGACGTCGAGGACGGCCCCGATGTCGTGCTGCCCCTGCTCATGGACACCTGGGACAAGCTGCTCGACGGGTGGGACCTCGATGGACGGGGCGCCGTCGTCGGCATCGGGCTCGGCGTCCCCGCGACCGTGGAGTTCGCCGCCGGGCGCACCGAGAGCGCCCGGGTCATGGCGAGCTGGACGGGGGTGGTCATCCCGCCGATCATCGCCGAGCGGTTCCCCGTGCCCGTCCTGGTCGACAACGACGTGAACGTCATCGCGATGGGCGAGCATCGCGCGGTGTACGCGGCCGAGTTCGACGATCTGCTGTTCGTGAAGGTCTCCACCCGGATCGGCGCCGGGGTCATCTCCGGCGGGACCATTCTGCGCGGCGCGCTCGGAGCGGCCGGGGAGATCGGCCACATCCCGGTCAGGGACGGCGGGGGAGTGCTCTGCCGCTGCGGCAACCTCGACTGCGTCGACTCGGTCGCCAGCGGCACCGCCATCCTGCGCGAGCTGCGCGCCAAGGGCCGGGCGGTACGGTCACTCGCCGACGTGACCGCTCTCGTGCGGGCGGGCGACGCCGAGACCATGGCGGTGGTACGGCAGGCCGGTCGCCGGCTGGGCGAGGTGATCTCCGGCGCGGTCAACCTGCTCAACCCGTCCGTGGTGGTTCTCGGCGGCGACGTGGCCGAGATGTTCCAGCCGCTGGTGTCCGGCGTCCGCGAAGTGGTCTACCGCCGGTCGACCCAGCTCGCCACCCGCAGCCTGCGCATCGAGCGCAGCCGCCTGGGCGCGGGCGCCGGGATCACCGGCTGCGCGCTCATGGTCCTCGACCGGGTCCTGTCCGCCGACGCCATCGACCGCACCGGCTGAACCACCCCCCCTCATGGCCGTCCCCCTGGGCGGTTTCATGGTGAAGCGGTCTCGGTCAGTCATCGAGGAGCTTCGCGACCTGCTGCTCCAATGGAATCGCGTCAAGGCGGTTGTCGATCTCGACGTGCGGCACGACCGGCGGCTCATCGACGCGGACGGCCCGCAGATATTCGTGGAAGCGGGCGAGCTTCTGACCGTCCCGGGGCAGGTCGCGGCGGATGAGGCGCGCACGCAGGGTCGGGCCGTCGGAACGGATCCACAGCAGCCGCACCTCGGGGCCGCCCAGTTCCCGGACCCAGGCGTGCCACCGGGCCGCGTCGTGGACCTGCCCGGTGAACGGGCCGCTGAGCATGACCGGGCAGCCGTACGAGCGGATCTCCCGGGCGGTTTTGGTCATTCCGCCGTATTCGTACCGCTTGATGTGCTCGTCATACCAGGGGCCTTCCCGCTCGTCCGGCGGTCTGCCGTGGGTGGCGAGCACGGTCTCGACGAAGCCGCCGTAGATCGTGTCCTTGTCCAGCAGCGCCGGCACCGGGTCCAGCCGGGCGAGCAGGAGCGCGCACACCGTCGACTTGCCCGCGCCCGGCGGTCCCGAGACGATCCATGCCGGCGCCGCCGCCGTCATTCGGGCCGGCCGTACGGTTCCATCGGTTCTATCGGGGGATCGGCGTAGGGTCCTGAGACCTCCGAGCGGTCCCCGGCCATCCGCCGGCTCGCGGCCTCGGTCACCCGCATCGCGTACAGATCCTTGGCGGGATCGACGGGGATCAGGCCGTAGCCGTCGTCCACCTCGTCCTCGGCCAGGTCGAGATGCCGCATCGCGGACTCCAGGCTCGCGCCGCGCGGGAGCCGTACGGTGATGAGTACTTTCCGCAATCTCGCTCCCGCTGCTTCGCCGGGTCTCAGGCGGCCTTGGCCGCCCTGCGCCGCAGGGCCGCGATGACGCCCGCGGCGTCCACGACGCCGTATCCGTAGTCGTAGTCGTAGCCTACGTCGCTGCGATCATCGGCGGTACGGCGCAGCAGGGTCCTGAGCTGGCTCGCCGACAGCTTGGTGGACGGCCACAGGGTGCGGACCGCGGCGACCAGCCCGGCCGCGACGGGACAGGCGGCGGAGGTGCCGGAGTCGGGTTCGTCGTCACCGAAGGCCTGGGAGCCGGCGAAGTGGGTGTACGCGCAGAAGTCCGGCTTGCGTTCCGCGAGCCGGCCGGGCCCCTGGGAGGAGTAGCCGACCCGCTGTCCGTTCGTGTCGACGCCGCCGATCGACAGCACCTTGGGATGGGAGTTGGCCCCTACGATGGGCCGGTCGGGGAAGGCGCAACGGGAGTCCCGGCATTCCCGGCCGCAGTTTCCGGCGGCGAACAGGATGTCGGCCCCGGCCTCGGCGAGGCTGCCGACGATCAGGTTGAACGGGTGGGCGGGATTGTCGGAGTAGTTGCCCGGGTTGCCGGGTGGGAAGTCCCAGCGAGGGGAGAACGACCCCCAGCTGTTGGTGATCACGAGCGCACGCGACTCGGCCGGCTGGGCCTCCAGCACGTTCCGCAGGTGCGCGTACGCGGCGATCGCGTCGGAGAGCAGGCCGTCCAGTGTCGATCCGCCGCGACGGCGCGACAGCAGCACCGGCATGTCGAGGAGGGACGCCTTGGGCGCTGAGATGAGCGCGTCGAACGCGCACATCGTGCCGTGGTCGACCGGATGCTCGCCCGGCTTTCCGGACACCCCGGCGGGACTCCAGCTCCGGTCCTTGTCGACGGTGATCTCATGCCCGAGGACGCGTTCGACGTGGGCCGCGTTGATCCCGGTGTCGACGACGGCCAGGGCGACTCCGCTGCCGTCGAGCCCCTCGGCCGCCAGGTCGGTCACGCGCAACAGCCGCGCCACGTCGTGCCGGTCCCCGACGGCCGGGTCGTCGCCGCAGGTGAGGCTGCTCTCGATGACCGGGTCGGAGTAGACGGCGACGACCTCTCCGCGGGTCATGGGCAGCAGCGAGACACGGGTGGAGATCTCGTCGTCGGCGATCTCGCCGCAGACCACGACGGACGCCTCCTCCGGGCGCATCGAGAAGGTGAGCGGCTGGCTGAGGGAGAGCGGGTCGCCACCGGGGGTGGCGGGAACCGGGCGGGGCACCGCGACGGGCGCGAACGAGTGGTCGAGGACGACGCCCGGCAGTCCGTCGGCGACATCGGAGGCGGTGACCGCGACATCGGGGTCGGCGACCGCGGCGACCAGGTCGGGCGACGGGCGGAGCTGGATGAGAACGCGCATGTCGATTCACTCCGTATCTGTGCCGTGGCGCGATGTCACCACCTTCCTCCATGGGAAAAGCCGCGTCCACTCATTGCGCTGATCAGCCGGCACGCGTCGCCGCGAAGTCGCCCAGAAACCGCCCGAAAGCCGCCCATAAGCCGCTCTGGCCAGATCTGGCCCACTCAAAGCGGGCCAGATCTGGCCAGAGCGGGTCAGAGCGGAGCAGTGGCGGAGGACCGGAGCGGGTCAGAAACCGCACAGTTCGTCGAGGCTCTTGGCCGCCCTGTCGTCGTTCTGTGTCGGGGTCCGCGCCGGCTGCGTGATCAGCCGGCTCCTGGAGGGCGAGGGGTTCGCTGAGACCTGTGGCGTGGCCGCGCCCGCCGTCGCGGAGACGCCCGAGGGGGACGCCTTCGCCGCGACCGTGCGACGGTCGGTCATGGACTCGCGGATCGCCTTCAGAGTGAGCGCCCTGATCTTGTCCCAATCCGCGTTGCCGGGCCAGATCAGCGGCGGCACGAACTGCAAGCTCGTGATCTTGGCGTCCTTCGCCTTCAGTCCGAGCGGCACCAGGTGTTCCAGCAGGTCGCGTGGGATGTCCGTACGGAACATGTGCCGGGTCGCACCGGCGATCTTGGTGAAGTTGGTGAGCACCGTCGCCGGGTTGGCCTGCTGGGCGAGCGCGCCGATGACGCAGCGCTGCCGGCTCATCCGGGAGAAGTCGTCGCTGTCCACCCGGGACCGTCCGTACCAGAGCACCTCTTCGCCGGTCAGCCTGCGATAGCCCGCCTTGATGGTGCCGGCGGTGCCGAAGTGCCCACCCCACTTGATGTCCCGCTCGACGCGCATCTGCAGGCCGCCCATCGCGTCGATCAGCTTGGCGAAGCCGAACATGTCGACCATCGCGTAGTAGTCGATGTGCAGGCCGAGCGTGTACCCGACCGCGTCCTTGAGCGCCTGCGCTCCCTGGTTCTTCCCGCCCATCACCTGCGGGTTGTTCTCCGCGTAGTACCAGACGGCGTTGAGCAGGCCCTGCTCGGCGGTGAACCCGTCGGGGAACTGCTTGTGCAGCGGGCTGCTCGGGGGGAAGTGGACGTACTGCAGGTTGCGCGGCAGGCTGTAAAGCACCGTGTTGCCGGTGGCGAGGTTGACACTGGCCACGGTCATGGAGTCGGTGCGCACGCTGTCCCGGTTGCCCGCCGCGTCCCCGCCGATCAGGAGGAAGTTGATCCGCTTGCGCCCGTTCCACGGGTCCTCGGCCCTGATCGGAACGGGCGTCGGTCCGCTGCCGTCCGAGGGGGCCGTGATCGCGTCGAGCGTCTCACCCACGGCCTTGACCGCGCTCGCGGTCAGCGCGAAGGGCGCCATCACCGACACCGACAGCACTCCGGCGACGATGCCGGACACGATCTGGCCGTTCTGGGACAGACGCCTGGGACGCAGCGTGACGTAGGACAGGACCATCAGGGTGAACCACGCGAGTGCGCACACCCCGGAGCCAATCATGATCGTCGTGAGTGTGCTCGACCTGATGACCGCGCCCGCGTCGCCGGTGAATCGCAGGCCGTACAGCACGATCGCGACCAGCACCACACCGAAGGCGGCCAGCAGTGCGAAACCGAGGCGGCGCCGGCCCGCCCGCAGGTGGGCGGCACCGGGGACCAGCGCGGACAGCGCGGTCCAGCCGATCAGCGAAGCGGTGGTGAGCGGCCGGGCGTAACGGGGACCGCGCGTCGCGGGGCCCTGCCCGGGACCGCGTGATCGGGACCCCTGACGGGGATCCGGGCTTCGCTGCTCCTGCCCGTGTCGTCCCTGACCGCGCCGCCCTGACCCGTGTGGTCCCTGTTCGTCCTGGCCGTCGGTGCGTTGCCCGTGTTGCCCCTGCCCGCGCTGTTCTTGCCCTTGCTGCGGGGACGCCTGCGGTGCCTGCCGGGACTCGCCGCCCTGCCCCGTGCCCTTCTGGGGCCCCTGGTGGAGGCCCTGCTGGGGATCCTGCTGGGGCCTCCGACGAGGACGCGGCCGTGGCTGTGACATGTCGCGGGTCTGTGACATGTCGGAGACCTGCGACGTGTCGTGGGTCTGTGACATGTCGGGGCCTCCGTCGGCCCGCTTCGCGTTCCCGCCCGCCGTTCGTCTCCTGGCCGATGACCGGCCCGAGTTCCGGCGCGCCGCGCGTTCCGGGCCGTCAGCCGGGTCAGCAGGCCCCTCGCCGCGCATGGTTCACCGCTCTCCATCCCTCCGTAAACCTGGCTAGGGATTCTAGCCCCCATATCTGGACAAGATTGACATAAGCCAGATAGCTGCGGCGTATGTCAGGACACGTAGGACGAGCCCATGACCCAGGTGTTGCACTGGTACGCCTTCGGCCGCGTGTAGCCCTGCCGGAACCACCTCGCGTTGCTGCGGGTGCTGCCGTGATCTCGCGGCCCGCCCGGCGGATCCCCCAGATGCCCGTACGCCCACAGCAGCGTGTCGCGCCGGGCAACGGTGACCGGATAACTGCGGGAGACGGCACGCATGAACATGGCGCCGAAGCAGGTGGCCTGCAGTTCATGCCGCCGGGTGAGGGCCAACTGCCCGCTCCGGGAACTCGACTCCTGGTAGCGCCGCCACCAGGACTCCGAGATGCCGGTGAGGTGCTGGACGTGGTGGCCGTACTCGTGGCCCATCATGCTGATGATGACCCCGTTCCAGGAGCTGAGCGGGCCGTACTCCTCGGCCATGGCGGAGGTCGAGGCGTAGATCGTGCTGTTGCTCGGGCAGTAGTACGGCACGTTGCTCCCGGGCGAGGGATAGTCACCGCAGGCGCCCCTGCCCCTGCGCTGCGCGATCATGTAGCCGGGCGGCCGCCACTCGATCCCGACCCGTTTCAGCGCCGGGGCCCACGCCTGGCCCATGCACTTGCCGGTCTTCAGGATCAGCGTCTTGAACTGCGCGTGGTTGTAGATGCTCGCGTTGCCCGCCGGGCAGTTCGGCTGCGCCAGCGACCCCGCGCGGTAGACCGTGTTGTTCTTCAGCCCGCGATTCAACGTCACGGCCGGCTTGTCGGAAGTGGAGTCCTTCCCCGTGGGCCGGGACTTGGGTTTGGAAGTGGAGGGCTTGGACGTCGGGTCGAACGTGGAGGTCGGCAGCGCGATCGGCGACACCGGATCGTGCCGCTGGGCGGATTTCAGCACCGCGCTCGCGACGACGATCGCCACGAACACGAACGCCAGCACGCCGGTCAGCCCGCCGATCACCGCCGCCGCGCTTGACTTGCGCTTGGGCGGCCGCCAGTTCGGCGCATAGCCGTACGGCGACCGCGGGCCGTACGGCGGCACCGCCTGGTTCGGCGTCCAGCCGGGTGGTGGCCCGGGCTGTGGCGGCGCGGGAGGCGGAGGCACGGGTGGCGGGTACGGCGCGGGCGAGTATGCGGGCGGGTATTGGGCGGCCGGGTACGGCGCACGCCCGCGTGGCGGCGGTGGAGGAGGAGGGTACTGCGACGCCAAGACTTTGCCCCCTTTACTGATTCGGGGCGAAAGCATACTGATTTCCCGATCAGTGGTGGATGACGCACATGTCCGCGCACGATACGTAATCGGGTGAAGTGATCTCGGTAATGTTCCGGAATCGTTTGGCCCATCTGCCTTAGCGTTTTTCGCATGAATCTGCAGCAGCTCCGTTACGTCGTCGCCACAGCGGAGCACCGCACCATGACTGACGCGGCCAGATCCCTTTACATCGCGCAGCCCGCGCTTTCCCGGGCGATCCGGGATCTGGAACGCGAGCTCGGGATGACGCTTTTCGCGCGCTCGGGCAGAGGAGTCGTCGTGACCGCGCAGGGACGCCAGGTGGTCAAACTCGCCCAAGAGGCACTTGGGGCGGTGAAGGAGATCGAGTCGCTCGCCCGGCAGTCCGGGTCGCCAGGGGCTGATCTGCGTATCGCCGCGACCCCGAGTTTGGAGCCGGGCCTCGCCGGACGCCTGCTGCCCGCATACGTCTCGCAGCATCCGGAGATCCGCGTGCAGATCGTGCGGTGTGAGGGGCGGGAGGACGTGGTGAACGCGGTCCGCGAACAGCGGGCCGACCTCGGCCTGACCGACCTGCCGGTGCCGGCCGACCTGGTCAGCCGGCCGTTCGAACGGCAGGAGATCGTGCTGATCTCGCCTCCCGGCGCGGACCTGCCCGACCCGGTGCCGATGGCCAGGCTGAACGGGATGCGGCTCGTGCTGCCGGCCCAGGGGACCGCCCGGCGCCGGGAGCTCGACCAGATCTTCGTGGCGTACGGCGTCCGACCCGTGGCGGCGGTGGAGTCGGACGAACGCCGCGGCTGGCTGCGTACCGTACGCGAGGGGAGTGCCTCGCTGCTGTGGTACCGAGGCATGGCGGAGCGTGCCGAGCGGGCCGGGCTGGTGGTGCGCTCGCTCGACCCGTCACTCAAGAAGGTCATCGCCATGGTGCACAGCCGGCGCAGGCTCCCGGCTATGGCGCAGGACTTCCTGATGATGACAGAGGGAGGATCGGCGGCGTGATCCACCATATTTGGAGCGCTCCAAAAACAGTGAATCGGATATCCCTAACCGGCGCCGACAGTTGCTGAACCGCCGCTGAGTGGGCCTCAGCGGCGGTTCAGCGGCAGTTCAGGGGGGCGGCGAGCGGAAGCCGTATGACGGCGCGCAGACCGGGGGCGGCATCCTCGAGGTGGACGGTGCCGCCATGGGCCCGCACGGTCGTGCGTACGATGGCCAGGCCGAGCCCCGCCCCGCCGTCGTCGCGGCTGCGGGCGTCGTCCAGCCTGGTGAACCGGTCGAAGACCCGCTCCCTGTCTCGCGGCGGAATGCCGGGCCCGTCGTCGGTCACGGTGAGTTCGGCGGTGTCGCGGCCCGCGCCGCTGCCTGAGCTTCGCCACACCGCCACGGACACCGTTGACGAGGCGTGCCGTACGGCGTTGTCGAGGAGGTTGGCGAGCACCCTGCCGAGGTCGAGCTCGTCGCCCGGCACGGTGACGGGGGAGGCGATATCGGCGGCTATGCCGTACCGCTCGGCGATGCGCGCGGCGAGCGCGGCGAGGTCGACAGGATCGCGACGGCAGGGGCGTCCCTCGTCGAGCCGTGCCAGAGCGAGCAGGTCCTCGGCCAGGCGGGACAGGCGCAGCACGTCCTCCATGACGCCCTCGGCCGTCTCCTGCCAGTCCTGCCCCCCGGGGTGGCTGAGCGCGACCTCGAGCTGCAGGCGAATGCTCGCGAGCGGGCTGCGCAACTCGTGTGCGGCGTCGGAGACCAGGGCGCGCTGCCGGGCGTCGGCCTCCTCGAGGCGGCCGAGCATGTCGTTGAGCGTGGTGGCCAGCGCGTGGACCTCGTCCCGCGACTGGGGGACCGGCAGACGCCGGGAGCGTGCCGTCCCGCTGATATCGGCGGCGCCGCGGCGCAGCAGCGTGATCGGGCGCAGCGTGCGGCCGATGATCAGCCACGATGCCGCGGCGAGCAGCGCGAGCAGCAGGGGCACACCGAGCAGCAGCACGCGCCCGGTGGTGCCCAGGCTGCTTTCGACCTCGTCGGACGACCGCGCCGCGATCACCGTCCGGCCGCCGTCGGCGTCGAGCACCCGTACGCGCAGCGGCCACGGGATCCCGTACGGCCGGCCGTCCAGGACCCGGGCGGTCCCGGCCCGTACGGCCGCCGCACACTCGCCCGGCGACAGCAGTGGGACCAGGCGGTCGGTGTTGGGCGTGGCGTTCACGATCCGCCCGTCCGGTCCGAGCACCTGGATGATCGTGTTGTCCGGAGTGAGGACCGGGTCGGGCAGGCGGCCCGCGTCCGACAGCGCGACCACCTCGCGGGCCCGCTGGTAGACCTCGTCGTCGATGCTGGTCAGCAGGGCCCTGCCGAGGACGGCGACGAAGACGTACGCCGAGACGGCCAGGCCCAGCGTCAGCACGGCCGAGGCCGTCACGGTCAGCCGGAAGCGCAGGCTCCGCCGCCGCCACCACGCCATGCGATCAGCCGGCATCGCTCATCAGCCGGTAGCCCACGCCGCGCACGGTGTGCAGCGAGCTCCGCCCGAAGGGCGCGTCGATCTTGCGGCGGAGATACCCGACGTACACCTCGACCACGTTCGGGTCGGTGTCGTAGGTGTCCCACACGTGCTCCAGGATTTCGATCTTTGCGACGACCTCGCCTTGCCGTCGCATCAGGTATTCGAGCAGGGCGAACTCCCGCGGGGTCAGCGCGATGGGGAGCTCCCCTCGGGCAACGACCCGGCGCGCCGGATCGAGCGAGAGATCACCCGCCCGGAGCACGGCGGGCCTGCGCCGCCGGCCGCGCCGCAGCAGCGCCCGGATCCGGGCGAGGAGCACCACGTAGGAGAACGGCTTGGTCAGGTAGTCGTCCGCGCCGAGGTCGAGCCCGTCGGCCATGTCGTACTCGCCGTCCTTGGCCGACAACATCAGGACCGGCACCCAGTTCTCCTCGGCGCGCAGCAGCTTGCACACGTTGTAGCCCGACAGCCTCGGCAGCATGATGTCGAGCACGACCACGTCGTACTCGCCGGTGCGGGCCAGGTGCAGGCCCTCCTCACCGTCATGCGCGAGATCGACGGCGAACCCCTCGGCCTGTAACCCACGCCGCAGCGCCGCCGCCATCCGCCGCTCGTCCTCGACCACAAGAACCCGCATTGCCCCATCTTGACGCTTCCCGCCCAGACGTGCCTGAGAGCGTTCTCAGGATGTCTCAGCTTCGGCTCAGGTGCCGTCACGCAGGCTCGGATTGTCAGGTTTCCCGCGCATAGTGGAGATGTGAGATGTCGATCTCGAAGAGAGCACGAGCCGTGAGGTGGGGGGTGCCGATCGCGGTGACCGCCGTGGTGGCCGCCGCCGTCGGGGCCGGCCCGGTGATCGCGGCGGTCCGGGGCGAGCCGTCGCTCCCGGAGCGCACGGCGGAGCGGCTGCTGGCCGACGCGGCGCAGGCGTGGCAGCAGAACTGGGTAAGGCCGATGTCCGGAACGATCGTCGAGACCGCGTCCCTGGGCCTGCCCGCGCTCCCCGCGCTGACGGG
The DNA here is from genome assembly GCF_042435035.1 of Sphaerimonospora cavernae. Classification (NCBI taxonomy): domain Bacteria; kingdom Bacillati; phylum Actinomycetota; class Actinomycetes; order Streptosporangiales; family Streptosporangiaceae; genus Sphaerimonospora; species Sphaerimonospora cavernae. The sequence continues at coordinate 49,835 of NZ_JBHMQT010000057.1, read as the reverse complement.
CGGCGGAACCGGGGCGCTGTCGCTGCTGTCCGGCTCCCACCGGCTCAAGGTCTGGTACGGCGACCCGGGCGAGATCCGGGTGATGCTGCCCGGCGAGATGAGCGAGACCGACCTGATCTCGAACCGGGACGAGACGTGGCTGTGGGACAGCGCGGCCAACAAGGCGACGCGTCTCAGCGCCCCCGGCGTTGCCCCCGCCGGTGTCGCCCCCATCGGGGAGCAAGCCGAGCGCATGCCGCTGGAGCCGATGACGCCGAGACATGCCGCGCAGGAGGCGATCAAGGCGGCCGGCGCGGACACCGAGATCAGCGTGGGCGCCGACGCCAGAGTCGCGGGGCGCGCGGCCTACGAACTCGTGCTCACGCCGAAGACCTCCGCGTCGCTGGTCAAGGACGTGCGGCTGGCTCTCGACGGGGAGACCCTGATCCCGCTGCGAGTCCAGGTGTACGCCAAGGGGTCGGCCGAGCCGGCCTTCGAGATGGGGTTCGAGTCGGTGACGTTCTCCAGGCCGGCGCCGGAGAACTTCACGTTCACCCCGCCGCCCGGAGCGAAGGTCGAGCAGACCGCGCTGCCGTACCGGTCCGACGGAGGGGCGAAGGCCGGACCGCCGAACGACGTGCGGGCGAATGACCTGACGGCGAAGGCCGGCGAGGGCCGGATCGTCGGCACCGGCTGGGACAGCGTACTCGTCACCTCGCTGCCGGACACGTTGAAGGCGGACACGGGGGGCTCGGACACGGGGGGCTCGGACACGGGCGGTTCGGACGCGGGGGGTTCCGATGCCGCCAAGACGCTCGACGGGGTGCTGAAGTCGGCGACGCGGGTGAGCGGCGCCTGGGGGAGTGGACGGCTGGTGCGCACCAAGCTCGTCTCCGCCCTGATCACGGACGACGGTCGGCTGGTCGCCGGAGCCGTCACCCCCGAGGCCCTCTATCGGGCGGCGGCGTCGTGAACTCGACGGTCGAAACGGGGGCGCCCGCCGGGGCGTCCCCGTCCCCCGAGCATGCGACGTCCCCCGAGCATGCGATCGTCACCGCCGGCCTGACCAAGCGGTTCCGCGGCGGGCAGGTCGCGGTCGGCGACCTCCATCTCGCGGTGCCGCGCGGGTCGGTGTTCGGATTCCTCGGGCCCAACGGTTCAGGGAAGACGACGACGATCCGCATGCTGCTCGGTCTCGTCGCCCCGACCGCCGGGAGCTGCGCGGTCCTCGGCGAGGCCATGCCCGCCGGGCTCGGCCGGGTGCTCCCCCGGGTCGGTGCGCTGGTCGAGGGGCCCGCGTTCTACCCGTACCTGTCCGGTGAGGCCAACCTGCGCCGTTTCGACGCCGCCGATCCCGGCGCCGATCCGCGCACGGTGCGGCGGCGCGCGGCCGAGGCGCTGGACCGGGTGGGGCTGGCAGCGGCGGCGGGCAAGCGGTACCGGGCCTACTCGCTGGGCATGCGGCAGCGGCTGGCCATCGCCGCGGCGTTGATGCGCCCCCGGGATCTGCTCGTGCTGGACGAACCGACGAACGGCCTCGATCCGCAGGGCACGCGCGAGGTCCGCACCCTCATCAAGGAGATCGCCGCCGGCGGCACCACCGTGTTCGTCTCCTCGCATCTGCTCGCCGAGGTCGAGCAGATGTGCACCCACGCCGCGGTCATGCGAGCGGGCCGGCTCGTCGCCCAGGGCCCGATCGCCGACCTCCGCTCCGGGGCCGCCGGGCCCCGCCTGCGGGTCGACACGCCGGATGTCGCCGGGGCGGCCGAGGTCCTCGCCGAGGCGGGGCTCGGCGGCGTCGGAACCGAGGACGGGCAGGTCACGGCCGAGTTGGGTGACGGAGTTCCTGAGCGGATCTGCGCCGCGCTCGTTCACGCCGGCGTCGCCGTCCGCGGATTCGTGGTCGTACGTCCCAGCCTCGAGGACGTTTTCATGGGGCTGACGGGAGAGGGATTCGATGTCGACGCATGATGCCACACTCGCGAGGGAGACCCCCGGCACGGCCGACGGCGTCCGCGCCGGGACGCCGCCCCCCACGCCGACTCCCACGGTTGCTGCCACGGTTGCTGCCACGGTTGCTGCCACGGTAGCGGCCACAGGGGCTCGACCGGACACGCGGCGACTCGCTCCGGCCCTGCGGCTGGTGACGTCGGAGCTCGGGCTGACCTTCCGGCGCCCGCGCAACCTCGCCATGCTCGGGGTGCTCGCCGTCGTGCCCTGCATCATCGGCGTGGCCGTACGGCTGGCGGCCGATGAGATCGACGTCTCGTTCATCGCGCAGGTCACGGGCAACGGCTTTCTGCTGGCCTTCGCCGCGTTCTTCGTCATGCTGCCGTTCATGCTGCCGGTGACGGTGTCGATGGTGGCCGGGGACGCGATCGCGGGCGAGGCCGCCCAGGGCACGCTCCGATACCTGCTCGCCGCCCCCGCGGGACGCACCCGGCTGCTCGCGGTCAAGTATGTCAACGTCGTGGTCTTCTGCCTGGCCGCCTGCACGGTGGTGGCGCTGTCGGCGCTGGCGGCCGGTGCGGTGCTGTTCCCGGTGGGACCGGTGACGCTGCTGTCGGGCACCACGATCCCGGTCGGCGAGGCTTTGTCGCGCCTCGGCCTCGTCGTCCTCTACCTGGCGGTGGGGCTGGCCGCGCTGGGCGCGGTCGCGCTGGCGATCTCCACGATGACCGAGGCGCCGATCGGCGCGGTGGCGGCGAGCGTCGTGCTCGTAGTGATCGCCGACATCCTCGGGGCCATCCCGCAGCTCTCCGCGATCCATCCCTATCTGCTGCCGTCGCGGTGGAGCGCCTTCGCCGGGGCGCTGCGTGACCCGATGGCGCTGGACGAGATGGGCCAGGGGCTGCTGACCTTCGGCGCGTACGTGGCGATCTTCGGTGCTGTCGCGTGGTCCCGCTTCACATCCAAGGACATAACGGCCTAAGTTGCTCCCGTTCGCGGGGGTTTGTCGCTAATGTTGCCGCGGACCTCTCACTAGGTGGTGTGCATGCGGCACTTCTTCGGGCTGCTGCTGGGCGTTTTCGTCGCGGCAGCCCTTCTCCTCGGCGGTGGATGGGCCTCCAAGGAGGCGATCCGCGGTGCGGTCCAGAACGTCGATCCGATCAAGGACGCCCGCATGCTGATCGCGATCGGTGTGATGGTGGCGGTGGGTCTGCTGCTCGGGTTGGTCCTGGTGTGCCGGGTGTCTCCGCTGGCGACGTTCATCCCGTCGATGGCGCTGCTCGCCTGGACCGTGGTCTACGCGCTCGACGTCTCGCGGGCCGCGTCGCTCGCCCCCACGGGCGCCTCCGTGCAGCGGGAACTGGCTCAGGCGGCCGACGGGATGCTCACGCTGCTGTCCAGCGGCGTCTACGCCATGCTCGGCGTCGCGCTGTTCCTCCCGGTGCTCATGCCGTCCCGCTGGGCGCGCCGGGGCGGGGACGAGGACGCCGAGGAGTACGAGGAGGGCCTCGGCTACTGAGCTCCCGTCACTGGGCCCTCGGTCGTTGAGTTGCCGGACCGGTGTCGCCAGGAACCCGTCCAGGCCGAGGATCACGGCGAGCTCGTCGAGCCGCTCCCGGAGCAGCTTATGATCTACTTTGTACAGGAGTCCGGGAAGATCATAGATCGTCACATTGGACGGCGTACTTGATTACTGAGTGCTTTCCTGGGCAGCGGCAAGCACGGGACGATGTCCTGCCTCCAGGGCTCCCACCTGGAGCGTTACCTGACCGTAACTATCCCGTGAGTGGGGTGAAACATACTGAACGGTAGAACCGTTACCTACGTGGGAATGTCCCTTTTGGGAGGTTTGAATGGGTAACGAGCTGAATCATGATGTTCATCCCGAGTACCCCGTCAGCTGGCAGGCGGCCGCCCTCAACGGGCTGCTCCGGGGGACGATGAAGCCGATGACCAGCCTCCTCCTACGCAACACCACCGGTATGGCGCTCGCCAGCCGGGTGATGGGCCTGGGCGAGCGTGTGCCGGGCATCCTGCCCAAGCACGTGACCATAGAGCAGGAGAAGTTCGGCGCCTGCTCCGGCGAGTGGGTACGCGCCGGAGACGACCTGGACGAGGGCAAGGTCCTGCTCTACTTCCACGGCGGGGCGTACTTCGTCTGCTCGGCGGCCACGCACCGCCCGATCACCTGGCGGCTGTCGCTCACGGCCGACCGGCCGGTGCTCTCCCTCGACTACCGGCAGGGTCCGGTCCACACGCTCGCCGAGTCGCTCTCCGACGCGCTCGCCGCCTACGAGTGCCTCCTCGAGCGTGGTTACGCCCCCGAGGACATCCTGCTGGCCGGCGACTCCGCCGGGGGTCACCTCACCCTGGCCAGCCTGCTCGCCCTGCGCGACAGGGGCATGCCGCTGCCGGCCGCCGGCGTCTGCCTGTCCCCCTGGAGCGACCTGAGCAACTCGCGCAGCCGGGTGAACCACTGGAGCGACCCCATGCTCCCCGCCGGGCGCGTGGACTGGCTCGCCCGCCGCTGGACCGACGGCCTCGACCCCTGCGACCCCCTCGTATCCCCCGTGTACGGCGACTACACCGGCATCCCCCCACTGATGATCGTGACGGGTTCCACGGAGGTGCTGCGCGAGGAGGGCCATCGGGTCGCGCTGAGCGCGCGAGAGAACGGCGTGCCGGTGACCTACGAGGAGTGGCGCCGGATGCCTCACGTCTTCGCGATCCTCGCCGACGTGCTCCCCGAGGCCCGCATGGTGTTCAAGCACATCTCCCGCTTCTTCGACGCCGTCGAGTCCCGCCGGGCCGCCGCTGTCCTCTCCGACGCCGAAGCCGCCGCCTGAGTTCCCGGCCCGGCGGGCGGGCGGTGATCTGATGCATCCTTGGTCGGTGGACGCAGCTCTCGAACTCAACGACGTGACCATCCGCGTGGTCGGCCGGACGCTGGTCTCCGAGGCCGACTGGCGGGTCGAGTACGGCCAGCACTGGGTGATCCTCGGGCCCAATGGCGCGGGGAAGACGACGATGCTGTCGGTGGCGGCAGCCGTACGCCATCCGAGCTCGGGGACGGCCACCGTGCTCGGCCGGCGGCTCGGCCGGGTCGACCTGCGGGAACTGCGGCGGCGCGTCGGTCTGGTCGCGGCCAGTCAGCGGCTCGTCGATGAGGCCCTGCTCGAGGAGGAGGCGGCCACCGCGCTCACGGTCGTACTCACCGGGCATACCGGCACGAGTGCCCCGCTTTGGGACAGGTACGGCGAAGCCGAACGGGAGCGCGCCGAGCGACTGCTGGCCGACCTCGGCTGCAAGGACCTGGCGGACCGGCCGTTCCAGGTGTGCTCACAAGGGGAGCGGGCCAGGATCCGGGTGGCCAGGGCACTGATGGCCGACCCGGCGATCCTGCTGCTGGACGAGCCGTTCGCGGGTCTCGACCTGCCCGCCCGCGAGGATCTGATCGAGGCGCTGGAGGATCTCGCCGCCGTCCGGCCCGGCCTGACGACCGTGCTGGTCACGCACCACCTGGAGGAGGTGCCGGCGACCACCACCCACGCGCTGCTGATGAAGGACACGCGCATCATCGCGGCCGGTCCGGTGGACGAGGTGCTGATCGGGCACACCCTCTCCGAATGCTTCGGACGGCGGCTGCGGCTGGACACGATCGACGGCCGGTGGTACGCCCGCGCGCTGCGCCTGTGAGGAGGCCCCGCCGGGGGCCGTCAGATCCGGGAGTGACCTGCGGCGCCACGGCGGGGCTGGTTTCGACCTGCTTGTGCGCTTCGTCGCGTGCGAGTTAGTGAGCCTCGGCGAACTGCGACTCCTCGGTTGAGCCCTTGAGGGCCGTGGTCGAGGAGTCCGGCGCGATGGCCGTGCTGACCAGGTCGAAGTATCCGGTGCCGACCTCGCGCTGGTGGCGGGTGGCGGTGTAGCCGCGCCGCTCGGCGGCGAACTCCGCCTCCTGCAGCTCGACGTAGGCCGTCATGCCCTCCTCGGCGTAGCCGCTGGCCAGGTCGAACATCGAGTAGTTCAGCGAGTGGAAGCCGGCCAGCGTGATGAACTGGAACTTGTACCCCATGTGACCGAGCTCCCGCTGGAACTTCGCGATCGTGGAGTCGTCGAGGTGCTTCTTCCAGTTGAACGACGGCGAGCAGTTGTAGGCGAGCATCTGGTCGGGGTACCGGGCCTTGATCGCTTCGGCGAACTCCCTGGCCACGTCCAGGTCGGGTGTGGAGGTCTCCATCCACAGCAGGTCGGCGTACGGCGCGTAGGCGAGACCGCGGGCAATGCAGGCCGTCACGCCGCCCCGGACCCGGTAGAAGCCCTCGGCGGTGCGGTCGCCGGTGACGAAGGCCTGGTCACGGGGGTCGACGTCGCTGGTCAGCAGCGTCGCGGCCTGGGCGTCGGTCCGCGCGATGACCAGGGTGGAGACGCCCGCGACGTCGGCCGCCAGACGCGCCGCGTTGAGGGTCTTGACGTGCTGGCCGGTCGGGACCAGCACCTTGCCGCCCAGGTGGCCGCACTTCTTCTCGGAGGCGAGCTGGTCCTCCCAGTGGACGCCCGCCGCGCCCGCGACGATCATCCCCTTCATCAGCTCGAACGCGTTGAGCACGCCGCCGAAGCCGGCCTCGGCGTCGGCCACGATCGGGGCCAGCCAGTGCGGCGCGGTCTCGTCGCACTCCGACCAGCTGATCTGGTCGGCGCGCAGCAACGCGTTGTTGATCCGCCGGACCACGGCGGGGACCGAGTTGGCGGGGTAGAGGCTCTGGTCCGGGTAGGTGTGCCCGCTCAGGTTGGCGTCGGCCGCGACCTGCCAGCCGGACAGGTAGATCGCCTTCAGGCCCGCCTTCACCTGCTGCACTGCCTGGTTGCCGGTCAGTGCGCCGAGCGAGTTGACGTAGTCCTCGGTGTTGAGGAGATGCCAGAGCCGCTCGGCGCCGAGCCGGGCCAGCGTGTGCTCCTCCTGGACGGAGCCCCGCAGCCGGATGACGTCCTCGGCGGTGTAGGTCCGCTCAGTGCCCTTCCATCTGGGGTTGGTGTCCCACTCCTGCTGCAACTGCTGGGCGGCTGCGGCGATGCGATCCGACATGTCCCGGTCACTCCCTTGTTGCGTGTTCTGCCGTCACCTGGGGCTTGCTTCCGAGTCTGTTGCCCGGGATAGAGATCGACAAGGACAAACTTCTCGAAAGTATGCAAAAATTTCTTGATCAAGCAATACTGACCAGTATTCGAGAGAGAAGAAATGGTGAGTTTTCCAAATGGCCTAGACCACGCGGAATGGTATGGACCATTACCCGGTGGAAGATCTCGGGTTTTTCCGCCTAGGATCGGTCTATGGCCTCGATTCTTGGCGAAGAACCGCTGTCTTTGACACAGGAGCTCGACCTTCTGGCCTTCGGCCAGCGGCTCAAGCACCTCCGCAGGCAGCGCGGCCTCACGCTGACCGAGCTCGGCGAGCGGGTCGGCCGGGCGCCGAGCCAGCTCTCCCTGCTGGAGAACGGCAAGCGCGAGCCGAAGCTGTCGCTGCTGAAGTCGCTGGCGGCCGCGCTGAACGTGCCGGTCGAGGAACTGCTGCGCAGGCAGGCGCCCAACCGCCGGGCCCAGCTCGAGATCGCGTTGGAGGAGGCGCAGCGTGATCCGCTCTACTCCGCCATCGGGCTCAGCCGGCTCAAGGTCTCCGCGCGCGTGCCCAACGACGTCATCGAGCACATCCTCGGGCTCTTCCAGGAGCTCAAGGCCAGGGAGGCCAAGGGCACGGCCACGCCGGAGGAGGCACGGGCGGCCAACGTCGAGCTCCGGCGCAAGCAGCGCGAGCTGGGCAACTACTTCGAGGAGATCGAGAAGGCCGCCGCCGAGGCGCTCGCCGCCGTCGGCTACCGCGCGGGCGCGCTGTCGGAGAGCACGGTGCAGGCACTGGTGTCGCACTTCGGGTTCACCGTGCACACCGTTCAGGACCTGCCGCGCTCGGCCAGGTCGGTGACCGACCTGCGCAACCGGCGGATCTACCTCAAGCGCGAGCATCTCGGCGGCATGCACAGCCCGCGCACCGTCCTGCTGCAGACGCTCGGCCACTTCGCGCTACAGCACCACAGGCCCCGCGACTTCGCCGATTTCCTGCGTCAGCGGGTCGAAGCCAACTACTTCGCGGCCGCCGTGCTCGTACCGGAGACCGCCGCCGTGCCGTACCTGTGCGAGGCCAAGCAGGATCGGGCGCTGTCCGTGGAGGACCTGCGCGACGTGTTCGCCGTCTCCTACGAGATGGCGGCGCACCGATTCACCAACCTCGCCACCCGCCACCTCGACCTGGTCTGCCACTTCGTCCGCAACGACGCCGACGGCATCATCTACAAGGCCTACGAGAACGACGGCATCGTCTTCCCCGCGGACGAGCAGGGGGCGATCGAGGGGCAGCGGATGTGCCGGCAGTGGTCGGGACGGCAGGTGTTCCGCTCGCCCGACCGCTTCTCGCTGTACTACCAGTACTCGGACTCGCCCACCGGGACGTATTTCTGCGTCGCCCACGTCGACCCGTCCCAGGAGAAGGACTTCGCCATCACGCTCGGCGTGCCGTACAAGGAGTCGCGCTGGTTCCGCGGCCGGGAGACGACGGCACGGACGCAGTCGAAGTGCCCGGGCGGCGACTGCTGCCGGCGGCCGGCGGCCGAGCTCGCCCAGCGCTGGGAGGGGTACGCCTGGCCGTCGGCGCGGGCCAACTCGCACGTGCTGACCGTGCTGCCGCCGGGGTCGTTCCCGGGCGTGGACGAGGCCGATCTCTACGCCTTCCTGGAGCGGCACGCGACCATGTGACTCGAGATCTCCAGGATGATAAAGCTACTGTCCAGTAGCCGTTACTTCCGGTAACCCCCACCGGGACTGCAGGGATGGTCCATGAGCGAGCACAACAGCGCTTTCTGCCCCGAGTTGAGCGACGATCTGCGTGAGCTGCGCGACTGGGTGCACGGATTCGCCGAAGATGTGGTCCGTCCTGCGGGCGCCGAGTGGGACGAGCGCGAGGAGACTCCCTGGCCGATCCTCCAGGAGGCCGCCAAGCTCGGGCTGTACTCGCTGGACTTCTTCGCCCAGCAGTGGTTCGAGGAGTCCGGGCTCGGGCTGCCGGTCGCCTTCGAGGAGCTGTTCTGGGGAGACGCCGGCATCGGCCTGTCGATCGTCGGCACCGGGTTGGCCGCGGCCGCCCTCGCCGGCAACGGGACGCCCGAGCAGATGGGGGAGTGGCTGCCCCAGATGTTCGGCACCCCCGGCGACGTCAAGCTCGGCGCGTTCTGCGCGTCGGAGCCGGACGCGGGCAGCGATGTCGGGTCCATCAGGACCCGGGCCGAGTACGACGCCGTCAAGGACGAGTGGGTCGTCAACGGCGTGAAGACCTGGGCCACCAACGGCGGCATCGCCGACGTGCACGTCGTGGTCGCCTTGGTCGATCCGGCCCTCGGCACCCGCGGCCAGGCGTCGTTCGTGATCCCGTCGGGGACGCCTGGGCTCGCACAGGGGCAGAAGTTCAGGAAGCACGGCATCCGCGCCTCCCACACCGCCGAGGTGGTCCTGGACGGCGTCCGGGTGCCCGGCCGCTGCCTGCTGGGCGGCAAGGAGAAGCTGGACGAGCGGCTCGCCCGGGTGCGGTCCGGGGCACGCGGCGGCGAGCAGGCGGCCATGCGGACCTTCGAGGCCACCCGCCCGCTGGTCGCCGCGATGGCCGTCGGCACGGCCAGGGCCGCGTTCGAGTACGCGCGTGACTACGCCCGCGAGCGCGAGCAGTTCGGCCGCAAGATCGGCGAGAACCAGGCGATCGCGTTCCTCCTCGCCGACATGGCCACCAGGGTGGACGTGGCGCGGATGATGACCTGGCGGGCCGCCTGGATGGGCCGGCACGGCAGGACGTTCCACCAGGCGGAGGGCTCGATGAGCAAGCTGGTCGCGAGCGAGACCGCCGTGTGGGTGACCGAGCAGGCCATCCAGATCCTCGGCGGCGCCGGCTACACGCGCGAGCACCCGGTCGAGCGCTTCCACCGCGACGCCAAGATCTACACCATCTTCGAAGGCACCAGCGAGATCCAGCGCCTCATCATCGGCCGCGCCGTCACCGGCCTGCCCGTCCGCTAGTCGTCCCGCCCATCTTCGGGCCCGGCATCGCCCGCCGCGTCCTGAGCTACCTCTCCGCACCACCGCCCGCAGCACAGCTACCCTTCCCCGAACGCGTGCCCGTTGCGTGCCCGTCAGAGCGGTAACTCACAGGGAGTCGCGGGAGACCACGGGGCTCAGTCGTAGTGCTGCAGGCGAGGCCATGCGGCGGACCAGCCGCCGACCGGGTCGCGGCACACGGCCACCACGCCGCCCTGCTCGTCGTTGTCGACGTCCACGCCGTTGTCGATGCCGGCGCGCTGTTCGCAGGTCGCGAACAGTCGGCTGAGCCAGCCGAGATTCTGCGTCCACGCGACCACGACCGTCGAGTCCTGCGGCGGCGGGCCGGCGTTCCACAGCTCGTTCTGTCCACTGTAGACAGCGCGCCGTAGAGATGCGTCGAGGTACCGGCTCAGCGCGCCGGCCTCCCCGTAGTTGTCCGTGAGGAACACCGCGCGCGCTCGGTCCTGGGCGGGCAGGCTGTCATAGACGTCGAGGACAGTGCGCACGTAGACGGTCCAGCCGACCTGGTCGCGTGCCGTCTGGTTGATCTTAGGGATGGGTGTACGCCCGAGGATGTCCACGGGGACGATCGGCAGCGCGATCGACGCGGACACGACGGCGTTGATCGCGAGTGCGGAGCCGACGACGGCGGACCTGGCGAGGCGGCCACGCGCGATCCATTCGGCCACCGCCACGCACCCGGCCGCGAAGAGGAACGCCAGCAGACCGAAGGGGTAGTAGATCTGGCCTCCGCTCATCCAGGTGACGACCAGGACGACGAGGTACGCGATCGCGAGTGCCCGCACCGGCCGCCACGCGGGCCGGCGCAGCACCGCAACGAGCCCCGCGACCCAGACCGGCGTCAGCGGAATCCCGAACAGGACAAGCTGGAACGGCAAGAGCAGTATCCGCGCCTCCTCGCCCTTGTTCCTCGCGATGGCCCCGGCCATTGAAATCTGGGGCCAGCCGTGGGTCGCCTGATAGACGAGGTTCGGCGAGCCGAGCACCAGTGCGAGAGCGACGCCGCCCCACAGCCACGGGGAGCGCAACAGCCGGCGTGGTCCGACGGCGAGCAGCCCGACCGCGAGTCCGAGGAGCGGGAGCACAATCAGAAGCTTGTTGAACATGCTTAGCCCCGCCACCGCGCCCACGGCGAGCCACCATCTGGGTTCGCCCCGCAGCAGCGCCCGCACCACGAACAGAATCACCGCCGCCCAGACCGCAAGGTCCACCGTCGCAGTGAGCAGAACGTGCCCAGTCACCAGCGGAAACCCGCCGAAGCCGAAGCCCCACGCGGCGAGACCCTGGGCGAGCGGGCCACCGCCGAGCTCGCGGGCCGTCAGCGCGGTCAACAGCACCGCCACGGCCACGCAGGCGACCGCGGGCACGCGCATCGCCCAGAGGGCGTCGCCGAAGACGGCCGTTGCGGCACGCGCGAGCAGTGGGGTCAGCGGCGGCTGGTCCACGTACCCCCACGCGGGCCGCAGCATCCGGAAGTAGAGCTCGTCACGGTGGTACCCGTACTGTCCCGACGTCACGGACAGGACGAACACAGTGGCCAGTGCCGCGGACCCGACCGGAATCCAGGCGACGGGCGGCGGAGACGGTGCGGTGGCGCGGACGGAGAGGGATGTTGTCCCAGTGGAGGGGGGTGCGGTCACAGCCGCACCCTACCGATGGACACTCGGTCCGGCGATGGGCGCTGTCGGAGCGGACGCGCGGAGGTCATTGCGACCGCGAGATCTTCGCGGCACGCGGACGCCCTGGCCGGTGGCCACGTAGGATCGACTGGTGACCGAAATGACCGAAACCACGCCTGGTTGGCTTTCTCGAGAAGAGTTGGAGTCCACGCGCGCGCGGATGCCGATCCTCTATGTCGACGCCGTACCGGTGCGAGTCGACGACACCGGGGTGGTCACCCGTGTCGGCCTGCTGCTGCGCATCGGATCGGGCGGGACGGTCAGCCGTGCCCTCGTGTCCGGCCGCGTGCTCCACTACGAGCGCGTCCGCGACGCCCTCATGCGCCACCTGGAGAAGGACCTCGGCCCGGTGGCGCTGCCCCGCGTCCCGGCCTCCCCGCAGCCGTTCACCGTCGCCGAGTACTTTCCCACCGCCGGCGTCACGCCGTACCACGACCCCAGGCAGCACGCGGTGTCCCTCGCGTACGTTGTGCCGGTCGCGGGAGACTGCCGTCCCCGGCAGGACGCCCTCGACCTCGTGTGGTTCACGCCCGAGGAGGCCGCGTCGCCGATGGTGCTGAGCGAGATGACCGGTGGGCAGGACGTCCTGCTGAAGCAGGCCCTCGCGCACGTCGGCCGCCTGCCCTGACATCGGGCCCGTCATCCGGGGTGCGGCCGAGCCCCGGTTGGGCGTACCCGGTCGGCCGGCAGAGCGCTCACGAATCATCCGCTGAGCGGGGCACGGGGCCGGCGGTCCCGCCCGCACAACGGAGATGCCGTCGAGCGGCGGCAGGTCTGGCGGCCTTCGCGCTTCTCCGTCATCCGAGGGCTGGGGTCATCCGGCCCTGATGCCGGTGGCCTTCGGTCCTTCCCGGCCCGGGTCTCGGCAGGGACGCTGGGGATCGCAGGCAAAGGAGGCTGCGATGAACGAGTTGCCGCCGATCGCCGGACCCTGGGACGGCTGGGGCCATCACATGTGGGGCGGCCACATGTGGGGTGGCGGACCGGGATGGCTGTGGGGACCGGCCATGATGCTGGCGTGGACGGGCATCATCGCCCTGACGGCCTGGCTTGTCGCCCGCGCGGTCGTCCGCGCCAGGACAGCCGGGCCGAAAGCGCGGTCCGGGCTGGATCACGCGCACGCGGTGTTGGCCGAGCGATACGCCAAGGGCGAGATCTCCACGGAGGAATACCGGGAGCGGCTGGCCCAGCTCGGTCACGCGTCACCGGAAACCCATGGCACCAACCAGTGACAGGGAGGGGCGTCATGATCGTCGTTGGGATCGACGGCTCGCAGGCCGGGCTGGAGGCCACGGCCTGGGCCGCCGGGGAGGCGTTGCTGCGCGGCGTCCCGCTGCGTGTGGTTCACGCGATCCCGCGCTGGGTCCTTGAGGGCGGCGAGAGTGGCGAGGGCGGCCGCTATGCCGGGGTCGCCAGGTGGATGCGCGAGGGTGCGGACACAGCCCTCGGCGCCGCCGTGGACTGGGCGCGGCGCGAGTCGCCCGAGGTGGAAGTGGACTTCGCCCATCTGGCGGGGGATCCCCGGAGCGCGCTGATCGATGCCGCGGGTAAGGCCGATCTCCTGGTGGTGGGCAACCACGGGCTCGGCGGCTTCCGCGGGCTGCTGCTCGGCTCGGTCGCGTACGGCGTGGCGGGGCAGGCCCCGTGCGACGTCGTGATCGTACGAGACATGCCCGTGCCGCCGCGCGGTGAGGTGGTGGCCGGCGTGGACGGCTCGCCGATCGGTGCGGCCGCGCTCGACTTCGCCTTCGCCGAGGCCGCGCTACGGGGGGCGCGCCTGCGCGCGGTGCACGCCTGGACCTGGTTCGAGGCGGGCGGCGGCTTCGTTCCCATGCCTGACGATCTCGACGTCGAGCAGGGCGAGACGCGCCTGCTCAACGAGGCGCTGGTGGGCCGGCGGGAGCGCCACCCGGATGTCGAGGTGGTTGAGGAGGTCGTGCGGGGACATCCCGTCGAGGTGCTCAGCCGGGCATCGGACGGCGCAGACCTGTTGGTCGTCGGCTCGCGCGGGCGCGGGAACCTCGCGGGGCTGCTGCTGGGCTCGGTGAGCCAGGCGGTGCTCCAGCACGCCGGGTGCCCCCTGGTGGTCGTACGCGGACGCTAGTGCCGCGTCCCACCTGGGACAGGGGGACGATCATCGGCCGCTTCGCCCGCCGGGGTCGTCCTCCTGCCAGGTCAGCATGTCGATCACGTCGATCACTCCGTTGACCCGCTCGGCCATCCGGGTGAGGATCCGTGCGTCGGCATGGCGGGGGATCATCCCGCTGAGCGTCACCACACCGTCGGTCACGCGTACCTCGACCCCCGAGGTGTCGGCCCACAGCGCGTCGTCGAGAATTTCCGCACGGATTTCGCAGACGATGTCGTCGTCGGGCCGGGCGAAGACCTTGACCAGGTCGTGCCGGCTGACGACGCCCTCCAGCCGCCCGTCGTCGTCGACGACCGGCAGGCGTTTGACCCCGCGCTCGGCCATCAGGCGCGCCGCGTTCACCACGCTCGTGTACGGCCTGACCGTGACGGCCGGGGCGGTCATCAGCTCGGCCGCCGTCTCGCCGAGGGCCTTCTCCTCGGCCCCGGCGCCGGGACCGGCGGTGAGGTTTCGCAGCCGCGCACGTAGCGGCGGCCGGTAGCCCTCCTGGTAGTACTGCTCACGGAACTCCTCCTTGCGGAGCAGATCGGCCTCCGACACCACACCGATGACATGGCCCTCGCCGTCCACCACCGGCACCGCGCTCACCTCGTGCGCGATGAGCACCTCGGCGATGTCCCGGAACGGCGTGCTGCCGTTGACCGAGGCGACCTCCCGGGTCATCACGTCCCGCACCTTCTTGTGCATGTCGGCTCCCTTCGCGCTGCCGCGTCTGGCCGCTCCCGTCTGAACCGTTCCCCGCAAGTGCGGTCGAAAGTCCCGCCCGGTCGGGACCTTCACCGCTGACCAGGTAACACGCCGACGGAGACGCTGGTGCTGACACGGATGGGAGGAAGTCCTGATGGGCATCAAGGTGAAGGACGTCATGGGGAAGGTGGCGATCGCCGTTCGCATGGACGCGTCGTTCGCCGACCTCGTCGACACGATGAGGCGGTTCAAGGTGGGTGCCGTCACGGTGATCGACGCCGACCGGCGGCCGGTGGGAGTGGTGTCTGAGGACGACATCCTCCTCAAGGAGATCGACTTTGGTGGGGGTCTGTTCGAGAGCCGGAAGACGCGGACCGAGCACCGCAAGGCGGCTGGCACGACCGCCAGTGAGATCATGAGCACTCCGGCGATAACCGTGACCGGGGGAACTCCTGTCCGTGACGCGGCGAGGCTGATGCACCGTAACCGGATCAAGCAGCTTCCAGTGATCGACGCCATGAGCGGCCGCATCGTCGGGACCGTGCACCAGGGTGACCTGCTGCGCGTGTTCGCCCGGCCGGTGACGGACATGCGTGCGGAGATCGATGAGATCGCCGACCGGATGGCGGTGGACACGGCCGACCTGGAGATCGTCGTCGAAGCCGGGATGGTCATGATGCGGGGCAAGGTCGGCCGGCGATCGCAGATCCGGCCGTTCCTGCACGCGGTCCGCGGAGTCGACGGCGTCATCGAGGTGGATGCGGATCTGGCGTTCGAGATCGACGACCTGCTGATCGCCCCGCCGCTCCTCTGATCGGGCGGCGGCGGCCCGACCATCGAACAGAGGGGGACGCTCATGAACACTCGGACATCTGACGAGACCATCCGCGTGGTGCACGAGGCGGTCGAGGCCGCGGTGTGGGCACCCTCGCCGCACAACACCCAGCCGTGGTCCTTCGTCGTGTCGGGAGACGAGGTCGGCCTGCGCGCCGACCCGGACCGGAAGCTGCGCGTCGCCGACCCCGACGGCCGTCAGATGGTGGTGAGCTGCGGGGCGGCCCTGTTCAACGTGCGGATCACGCTGCGAGCGCTCGGCTACCACCCCGAGGTACGGCTGCGCCCAGACCCGCAGCGCTCTTTGCTGCTGGCGACGATCCGGCCACAGCCGACGGGGGAGCCCGACGAACACGCCGGCCTGCTCCACTCGGAGATCGAGCGACGCCGCACCCACCGGAGCGGCTTCACCGGGTTGGCCATCGCGGACGAGTTGGTCGCCGCGCTCGTCGCGCAGGCCGCCGAGGAGGGGGCGCGGCTGACGCCGGTCCGGTCGCAGGAGGACGCGCGCGTGCTCGCGGCACTCACCGGCGCCGCCCAGGAGGTCCAGTCCCGGGACCGCATGTTCAACCTGGAGATCATGCGATGGGCCCGGCCTCCCGGAAGCGCCAGGCGGGACGGCGTGCCGGCGGGAAGCTATCCGGCGGCTCCGGAGCGGACGCTACCGCAGCACTTCGCCCAGCGTGACTACGCCAGGGGGCAGGACTGGGGCGTAAGGTCCGACGAGCCCGGCGACACCGGCCTCGTGGCCATGCTGACGACGCCGGGCGACGACGCGGACGACTGGCTGGCCGCCGGTCAGGCGCTGCAGCGGGTCCTGCTGCATGCCTCGGCCTACGGCCTCAGTGCCGCCTTCCACACTCAGGCGCTGGAGTTGCCCGAGTTGCGGGAGTTCATCCGTAAGCACGTCTGTGACGGGGCGTACCCACAGATGATCATGAGGCTCGGCTTCGCCGTTGACGAGGTGGGCAGCGTCCGTCGCCCACCCTCCGAGGTGGTCGAGGAACGGGACTAGGTCGCTTCGCTGTGGAGACCGGCGGTACGGAATGGGAAACTTCCGGTATGAAGGAAGACGAGCCCCGTTCGCTGCTCCCTCACATGCGACTGGACGACCTGCTCTCCGAGTTGCAGGGCCGGCTGCAGGCGGTGCTGGCCACCCGTGATCGCGTGCACGCCCTGCTGGACGCGGTCGTCTCGGTCGGCAGTGATCTGGACCTGGAGACGGTCCTGCGTCGGATCGTCGAGACCGCCACGACCCTCGTCGACGCCTGCTACGGCGCGATGGGCGTGATCGGCGAGGAGAACACGCTTGTCCAGTTCGTCCCGGTGGGTCTGACCGAGGAGGAGATCACCCGGATCGAGCACTGGCCGCATGGTCTGGGCCTGCTCGGGCTGCTCATCAAGGACCCGCAGATCCTGCGGCTCGCCGACATCTCCGAGCACCCCGAGTCGTACGGCTTCCCGCCCGGCCACCCGCCCATGGGCGGTTTCCTCGGCGTACCGATCAAGGTGCGCGACGAGGTGTTCGGCAACCTCTACCTCACCGAGAAGCGCGGAGGAGAGGAGTTCGACGAGGACGACGAAGCCGTCGTCGTCGCCCTGGCCACCGCCGCCGGTGTCGCCATCGAGAACGCCCGCCTGTACGAGGACACCCGCCGCCGGGAGACCTGGCTCAAGGCGTCGTCCGAGGTCACCACCCGCCTGCTGTCCGGCGCGGAACCGGAGGAGGTGCTCGCGCTGATGGCCCGCCGGACTCGTGAGATGGCGGAGGCCGACGTCGTGACGGTCCTGCTGCCCGGCGACGACGGCGAGACGCTGCGGTGCACCTTCGAGGAGAGCGCGGATCAGGACACCCCCGCCGACGCGAAGGTGATCGGCCGGGAGATCCCGGTCTCCGGCACGCTGGCCGGGCGGGCCTTCCTGAGCGGGGAGCCGCGCATGACGACCGACTCGGCCGATGACGAGGCCGGGACCGACGCAGAAGAAGACCTTCCGGTGGGCCCGGTCGCGGTGGTGCCGATCGGCCGGGCGGGGGCGGTGCGCGGCGTGCTGTGGCTGGGCAAGCGCCACGGGCGCATGCCGTTCAGCCTCTCGGAGGTGGAGATGTTCCACGCCTTCGCCGGGCAGGCCGCCGTCGCGCTGGAACTCGCCGAGACGAGGAAGAACGCCGAGCGGCTGGGACTGCTCGAGGACCGCGACCGCATCGCCAAGGACCTGCACGACGTCGTGATCCAGCGGCTGTTCGCGGTCGCCATGACGCTGATGGGCGCGGTCCGGCTCGTCGAACGGCCGGAGGCCTCATCGAGGGTGCAGAGCGCGATCGACGAGCTGGACACCACCATCCGGCAGATCCGATCGACCATCTTCGCGCTGCAGGCGCCCCGGGAGGAGAGTGCGCCGAGCCTTCGGGCGCAGGTCGTCGACCTCGTGGAGGGGGCACGCGGTCACCTGGGCTTCATGCCCGGCCTGAGCCTGGAGGGCAGGCTGGACACCGAGGTGTCCCCGGCAATCGCCGAGCACCTGCTGGCCGTCCTGCGTGAGGCGCTGTCCAACGTCGTCCGCCACGCGAAGGCATCCCGCGCCGATGTGACCGTACGCAACGAGACCCGGCTCCTCACCCTGATCGTGACGGACAACGGGGTTGGAGTTCCCGATTCGGGAAGGCGAAGCGGGCTGCGCAACCTGGAGGACCGCGCGCGACGGCTGGGCGGATCCTTCGAGGTCACCACCGCAGAAGGCGGAGGAACCCGGCTGCGATGGACCGTGCCCCTGGACTAGATCCAGACTAGATCCAGCCCGCCACCTTTCCCGTGATCTTGCGATTTCTCGCAGTTCGCCGCGGGGGCTGTCACCGTTCGCGGTCGGCTTTCAGGCGTGCTGCCAGGGCCGCCGCCTGGGTACGGCGCTCCATGTTGAGCTTGCTCAACAGGTTGGAGACGTAGTTCTTCACGGTCTTCTCGGCCAGGAACATCCGCTCACCGATCTGGCGGTTGGTCAGCCCCTCGCCGATCAGCTCCAGGATCTGCCGCTCCTGGTCGGACAGCGCGGCGAGCGGGTCCTTCCTGGTCGCCTGATCGCGCAGCCGCTGCAGCATGGCCGCCGTCGTCTGCGGGTCGAGCAGCGACTGGCCGGCCGCCACCGTGCGTACCGCGCCGACCAGGTCCGAGCCGTGGATCTGCTTGAGCACATATCCCGAAGCCCCCGCCATCACCGCGTTGAACAGCGCCTCGTCGTCGGCGAACGAGGTCAGCATCAGGCAGGCCAGCTCCGGCATCTTGGAGCGCAGGTCGCGGCAGACATCCACGCCGTTGCCGTCGGGCAGCCGGACGTCGAGCACGGCGACGTCCGGTTTGAGGGCGGGGATCCGGGCCAGCGCCGACTCGGCCGTGCCCGCCTCCCCGACGACCTCGATGTCGGCTTCGGACTCCAGCAGCGCCGCGACGCCTCGCCGTACCACTTCATGGTCGTCCACCAGGAACACACGAATCATGTCCATACGCTAACCCGCGACGGGTGTGCTTCGCCGCTGGGGCGAAGGTCCCCCGGGGGAGTGCCTTTCGCCCGGGGTGCCCGGTACAGCCGGAGTGATCTGCTTGAGGGCATGGAGACGGCTGTGCGAGCACTGACAGGACTGACCGAGGAGGCTGTGTCCCGGCGGCTGGCCGAGAGCGGGCCCAACGAGTTCCCGCAGCCCCACCGGCCGCGGCTGCCCGTACGGGTCGCCCGTCAGCTCGCCGACCCGATGTCGATTCTGCTGCTGATCGCCGGACTGGTCACCCTGGTCGTCCTCGGCGAGGTGCCCGAGGGCGCGGCCATCTTGATCATTCTCCTGGTCAACGTGGTGATCGGAGTGAGCCAGGAGACGAAGGCGGACCGTGCCGTACGGGCGCTGCGCACCTTCACCGCGCCCCTGGCCAAGGTCGTCCGTGACGGCGTCGTACGGAGGGTCCCCGCCGTCGAGGTCGTGCCGGGCGACATCATGCAGGTGGCGGCAGGAGACCGCGTCCCGGCCGATGCGCGCCTGCTGGAGGCGAGCGCGCTCGGGGTGGACGAGTCCATGCTGACGGGCGAGTCGCTGACGGCCGCCAAACGGGTGACCGGAGCGGGTGAGCCGGCCGGTGGCGGCGGGGATCTGGCGGGTGAGCCCTGGGGGCCTACGGGGCCTGCGGCACCGCCGGGGCCGACCGTGCCGCTCGCCGAGCGTCATGGGGAGTTGTTCGCCGGGACGCTGGTCGTCCGGGGCGCGGGCGTGGCCGAGGTGACCCGGACCGGTGCCCGCACGGAGATGGGGCGCATCGCCTCCGCGCTGGGCGGCGGCGTCAAGAGCCCGCTGGCGGTCGAACTCGCCAGGGCGTCGCGGCGGATCGGCCTGGTCGCCGTCATGGCGGGTGTCGTGATGATCCTGATCGGGCTCACCCGGGTCCAGCGGGGCGAGGCCGCGCTGCTCGACATCATCCTGGCCGGGGTGGCGCTGACCATCGCCGCGGTGCCGGAGAGCCTGGCCGCCGCCGTCACCACTGCGCTGGCGCTCGGCTCACAGCGCATGGCCAAGCTCGGCGTGATCGTGCGGCGCCTGTCGGCCATCGAGGCCCTGGGCGCGACGACCGTCATCGCCACGGACAAGACCGGCACGCTGACCACCGGGCATCTGACCGTGGTCGACCGGGTGGCGGCCTCCGGAGGTGACCTGTGGCGTGCCGGGCTGCGCTGCAACGACGCCCGTGACGGTCTCGGGGACGCTGTCGACGTCGCCCTCGTCGTCGCGGCCGAACGGCACGCGGTACGGCTGCCGCCCGGTGAGGAACGCCTGGCCGCCCGGCCGTTCGAGGCCGAGACGAGGTCCATGGCCGTGATCACGTCGGGGAGCGATCCCGCGGAAGGTCCGCTGCTGACGGTCAAGGGCGCCCCCGAGGTGGTGCTCGGCCGGTGCGTTCCCGGAACGGAGACCGACCGGCTGGCGCAGGCGGTGTCCGGTCTCGCCGATCGTGGCCTGCGGGTGCTCGCGCTCGCCGAGCGGCACACCGGTGATCTGGACGCCGACGGGCTGCGCCCCCTCGGCCTGGTCGCGTTGCGTGATGAGATCCGCCCCTCGGCGCCGCAGGCCGTGGCGGACTGCCGTGCGGCCGGCATCCGGGTCGTCATGGTGACCGGTGATCACGCCGACACCGCTCGCGCGATCGCCGAGGAGGTGGGCATCGAGGCTGACCCGGTGGTGACAGGCGCGTCGCTCGACGCCCTGCGCGGTTCCGACAGCGTTGATCACCGCGGCAGATTCGCCCGGCTCCGCGAGGCGGGCGTGCTGGCCCGGGTCGACCCGGCCACCAAGCTCGACCTGGTGCGTGCCCTGCGTTCCGGCGGGGATGTCGTGGCGATGACCGGCGACGGCGTGAACGATGCCCCGGCCCTGCGCAACGCGGACGTGGGGGTGGCCATGGCCGGTGAGGAGGGCACCGACGTGGCCCGGGAGGCGGCGGCCGTCGTCGTCACCAACGGCGAGCTCGGCACGATCGTCAGCGGGGTCCGCGAGGGCCGCAGGCTGCGTCACAACGTCGCCTCGATGATCGGATATCTGCTGACGGGCAACCTGGCGGAAATCCTGATCGTCCTCACCGGCCTGATCGCCTGGCCGGATCTGGTCGTGCCGCTGCTTCCGGTGCAGCTGCTCTGGATCAACCTGGTGCTGGACGGCATCCCCGCCATCGCGCTCGGCATCGACAGGCCGGCCGGAGACCCGCTGGAGCTGCGCCCGAGCAGGGACGGCCTGCTGTCGTGGCGGGTCCTGACCCGGATCGCGCTGCGGGCGCTGGTCGTCGGCGTGCTCGTCTTCGCGGCGGTGGAGGCGGCTCGCCGCCTCGGATGGAGCGAGGAGCAGGTCCGCGGCCAGGCCGTGCTCGCCCTCGTCTTCGCCCGCCTGACCCTCGCCTACGTCGTCCGCGCCCGCCGCCGGACCTTCGAACGCGGGTGGTGGCGTTGCCGTTCCGTGCTCGTCGCGGTGACCGCCACCGCCGCGCTGCAGGTGCTCGTGACGGTGATCCCGCCATTGGGGATGCCGCTCGCGCTGGTGCCGCTGCCGCCCGCGGGCTGGGCGATGGCGATGGGCGCCGCCCTACTGTCCGTGATCGTGTGCGACATGATCCGCTTCGGCGGTCGGCGCTGATTGACAAGTGCTGATCGGACGGTGCTGATCTCCGCGGCTTTCAGGAGCCTCTGATGAGGGGTGTCTCCCGAAAGCCGTGAGGCCCGCCGGACATGTCCGGCGGGCCTCTGCCAAGGTCTTTACCAGGGCTTCTACCAGGGCTGCTACGAGAGGTGAGCAGTTCGGGGCCGCCTGAGCCGGCGGGATGCCGGGTCAGACGCCCACCCACCGCTGCTGCCGCAGGTCGTCCCACTCCCAGCTGAGCCGGTCGACGACGCCGACGACGCCGTTGACCCGGCGCATGAGCCGTACGGCGATGTCCGCGCTGCTCCGCTCGGGGACGCTGCCGGTGACGGAGACGACGCCATCCCGCACGGTGACCTCGACCTAGGAGGTGTCCGTCCACATGTTCCGTTCCAGGACGTCCTCGCGGATCTCCCGGGAGATCTCCTCGTCGGGCCGGACGAAAACCCGCAACAGGTCATGTCGGCTCACGATGCCCACCAGGTGACCGTGCTCGTCGACGACGGGAAGCCGCCGAACGCCGTGCCGGTCCATGAGGCGTGCCGCGGACACCACGGAGGTGTCGGGAGTGGTGGTCACCACGCGCGTGGTCATGAGCTCGGCCGCACTGTCCCCGCGGGCTCTGGCGGCCACGTTGCCGCCCTCGTGGTCGAGGCGGTGCCGCAGGCGGGCGCGCAGCGGGGGCCGGTAGCCCTCGCGGTAGAACCGCTCCCGGAACTCCTCCTTGCGCAGCAGGTCGGTCTCGGAGACCACGCCGGCGACGCGGCCCTGGCCGTCCACGACGGGAACGGCGCTGACGCGGCGCCCGATCATCAACTCGGCGATGTTCTTGAACGGGGTGCTCCGGTCGACGGCGGCGACGTCACGCGACATGACGTCCTTCACTTTCACCTGCATGATGCCCTCCCGGCACAACGCGATCTACCTCGACGTTAGGCCGGGCCGGGCATCGGGCTCAGAGGCGTTGGCCCACGTCTCCCCGGCCGAAGGTCCCTCGTCGGAGGGCCGTGCGCCCCTGGTCCCGGCATTGATCGGGGTCGACGCTGAGATCGGCAGATGGAGATCGGCAGGGAGGCATGGTGAGCCGGTGCGGGGAAGAGGTGTCCAGGAAGGGTGACCGGACCGGGCCCGTCGGTGCGGGACCGGCACGGCCCGATGACGACCAATCGACGATTGCCGAAATTGGAGGAGACATGACAGAACCGATCGTGGTCGCGACCGACGGCTCGCCCGCGGCGACCGCCGCCGTCGAATGGGCCGCCGACGACGCCGCCCGCAAGCGCCTGCCCCTGCGCATCGTGCATGTCCTGGACCGCCTGCCGTACGACATCCCCCGCTATCCGATTCCCGACATGTACGATCGCCTGTCCCGGTCCGGCCGGCAGATCCTTCGGGAGGCCGAGCAGACCGCGCGGGAACGGCGGCCGGAGCTCGACGTCACCGTCGAGATGGCCGAGGGAGACCCGGTGCACACCCTCCGGCGGCAGGCCGAGCACGCCATCGAACTCGTCGTCGGCAGTCGCGGGCTGGGCGGCTTCACCGGGATGCTGCTCGGCTCGGTCAGCATGCACGTCGCCGGTCACGTGGACGCTCCCGTGGTCGTGGTGCGGCCCGGTCCCACGGACGTCCGGGGTGAGATCGTCGTGGGGTTCGACGGCTCGCCGGAGTCCGAGGCCGCCCTGGCCTACGCCTTCGAGGAGGCCGGCCTGCGCGGCTGCAGGCTCCGGGTGGTGTACGGGTGGCAGCTCCCGGTGCACATCTACGCTCCGGAGATCGCCTACGACATGGACGAGATGCGGCAGGCGCAGGCGGACTTCGTGACCGGCAGGATCACCGCGTGGCGGGAGAAGTACCCCGGTGTGGAGACCGTGCCGGCCACCGTCTCGGCCCACCCGGTCACCGCCCTCGTCGACGCGTCGGCGGAGGCGGACCTGCTGGTCGTCGGCTCCAGGGGACGCGGCGCGGTGCGGTCGTTCGTGCTGGGGTCGGTCAGCCGGGCCGTGCTGCACCACGCCCGGTGCCCGGTCGCCGTGGTGCGGTCGAAGACGCCGGTCGGCGGGGAGCCCTCCCACCCCGAGGCGACATTGTGATCCGCCCACCGGTCGTGCGACGCCCGTCGTCGCGCGACCGGTGGCCTGGCGGGTGTTCCAGGTGTCAGTCGAAGAATCGCGCCAGCCGCTGTTCGTCGGCGGGCCGTACCCCCGCCTTCACGGGCAGGAGGTCGGCGAAGACGGTCGCCTCGTCGCGCGTCACCACCAGGGGGTACCAGCACCGCCCCGCGTGGTCCGGCCGGCACAGGTACTTGAAGGTCTGCACGTCGAGCAGGCGCACATGGGTGGGGTCGGCGACGGCGTTGACGTGCCGCCACCAGGGCGTGAGGACGTGCAACACCCCACCGGGGCGCAGGATCCGGTGGCACTCGGCGAGCAGCGGCAGATAGTCGGCGAGGTGTTCGATGACGTGGACGGCGAAGACCTGATCCACCGACTCGTCCTGGAACGGGACTCCGTCCACCAGGTCGGCGACGACGTCGACGGTCGGTCCCGGCCGTACGTCGAGGCCGAGGTTGTCCGCGTGCTGCTTGGTGCCGCCGCACCCGAGATCCACGACTCTGGGTGCGCTGCCGTCGACGTGGACCCGGTCCCACACCGCCAGCACGCCGCCCAGCCGGCCGAGCGACTCCCGCAGCATCGCGAGGTCGGCCGCGTCCGGGGCCGAGCCCTCGACGTGGGCCACGCCGCCGTCGAACCGTACGCGCACGTCGAGAGCGCTCAGCCGCGGATCGTGCTTGAGCAGGTCGGCGGCGACGCATTCGAGATCGCGGTCCAGCAGATCGCGCCGATGCTGATTCACGCCGGTTCCCCGCGGACGGGGCTCCGGATGAGGTGGCGGGCCACGATCATGGATTCCTCCTCCCGGCGGCGCTGCTCGCCGCTGACGGCGTTCTCGGTTGACGGCGTTCTCGATCCGCCACTACCCCGGGGGCGTCCTCCGACGCCTCTTCGGGAGGGTCTTCACCGTACGGGGATCACCGGGCGGGCGACGCCCGCCGGCTCCGCCGCGGGTCGATCCGAGTGCAGCAGCGGCAGGCGGACGGCGAACCTGGCGCCGCGCGGCGAGTCTTCGACCCGCAGCGTTCCATGGTGAGCGCGGACGATCGCCCGGCAGATGGCGAGGCCGAGCCCGCTGCCACCGGGATCGCGCCGGCGTCCGTCGGCGAGGCGGACGAAGGGCTCGAAGACACGTTCCCGATCTTCGGGGGCGATGCCGTCCCCGTCGTCGGACACGATCACCACGGCCTGTCCGTCCCGGCGTTCCACAGCGACCTCCACGGTGGTCTCCGCGTGCCGCTGTGCGTTGGCCAGGAGATTGTTCACGACCCCGACCAGCTGCAACCGGTTGCCGAGGACCTTCAGTTCACCATCGGCCCGCATCCGCGCCGGCGGGCCGTACGCCCGGGAGCTGGCCTCCTCACGGACGAGCGCGATCAGATCGACCGGTTCGAGAGCGGTCACGCCGTTCTTGACCCGGGCGTAGGCCAGCACCTCATCGATGATCGACCGCAGTCGCTCCGTGGTGGACAGCGCGGTCCGGATGGTGTCGAGCGGGTCCACATCGTCGGGGTACATCAGCGCCTCCTCCAGCCGCACGCGCAGACCGGCCACCGGAGATCTGAGCTCGTGCGACACGATCTGGGCGAACTGGCGCTGATGGCCGACGGTCTCCTCGATCTCGGCGAAAGTCCGGTTGGCGGTACGCGCGAGCTGCGCGATCTCGTCGTCCCTGGGCGGCTCGGGCACCCGGAGGCTCAGGTCGCCGGGCGTGATCTGGGAGGTGCGCGCGCGGATGGCGGCTACCGGACGCAGCGTGCGACCCACCCCCCACCAGGTGACCCAGGCGGAGAAGGCGGCCACGAGGAGGACTCCGGCGCCGGTGAGCATCTCCAACCGGTTCGTCGCGATGATCAGGGGCTCCGTCTTCCCCGCGTAGATGTAGTGGGGTTCGGCGGACTGCTGGTCGAGCTGGGGAGGGACCCGGATGGCGGTGACCATGACGCACCGGTCGTGTGCCGGGTCGCATACGGTGCGGTTCTGGACGCGCTCGGCGGACGCGGGCGGGGTGACGCTCACCGGCGGCGTGCCCGCCTGCGTCGTGGGCGCCGCCATCACCCGGCCCCGTGAGTCCGTGACCTGCAGCAGGTCGGCCCGGTGCAGGAGGTCGGGCGCCGGCGGCGTACGGTCGGGCGTACGGCCGGGAGTCATCGAGGCGAGCCAGTCAACGGCGATGCGCTGTGTCGCCTGGAATACGCGGGCCTGGGCCGCGTCCCGGATCGCGAAGTCCAGGCTCACCCCGATGACGGTCAGGGCGATCAGGGACAGCAGCGCCACGGTGAGGGTGTAGCGGGCCCGGATCGATCGGGGGCGGGGGAGAAGGCGTCCGCCTGTCACGGGTCCGTCCTTTCCAGGGTGGCCGGGGTGGTACATCTCCGATGGGAGAATCTGTTAGGTTCCAACCCCATATATGGTTGTTTCAATACCCGTCATGCGTGCCGAAACCAGAGAAGGGCCGAACGATGGGGATGGGATTACCGCGGCTTTGCCGTACCGCCTCGTGAGCGGTTCCCTCTGGTAGATAGATAAGCCATCGTTGCTGGTCAGCGGTTCGGCCGTACGGCATCAGCCGGAACACGGATCTCATGCTCGTCCGCAATCCCGCGTTTCCCGGCAAGGTTCTCCAGTGTCCCGATATACCAAAGCGGCGGGATGGACATTCGGCGCAGGAGACAGAACGACGTCTCTCGGGGGAAGAAACAGGAGGAGCGCCTGTAATCGGGAGGTGATCGGCGTGTCCGTGCTGGAGAGGGCCGCTCCCCATCCACTCCCGGACGAGGGGGTCCGGCACGGCAGGCTCTGCGCCCGCCCCGCGATCAGCCGTGGCTCCGTCGATCCCGGTCTGCATCGGCTGGACGGTCACGCCCTGCTGCACGTGCCGCGCGATCTGCCTTCCCGCCCGTCCCGGCTGGCCGTGGTCCTGCACGGCGCGGGCGGTACGGCAGAGCAGGCGCTGCGCTGGCTGGCCGACCTGTCGAACGGTTCCGGGATGCTGATCCTCGCCCCCCAGGCGATCTCCTCGACCTGGGACATGATCGTGGGAGGGTACGGTCCCGACGTGGCGCGGATCGACACCGCGCTGCACGAGGCGTTCGCCAGGACGACGGTCGACGCGGACGCGGTCGCGGTGGCCGGATTCTCCGACGGGGCATCGTATGCCCTTTCCCTCGGGGTGGCCAACGGCGACCTGTTCCGCGCGGTGCTGGCCTTCTCACCGGGGTTCATGGCGCCGATGATCAGGCACGGGTGCCCAAGGGTGTTCATCTCGCACGGCATGTCCGACCGCGTGCTGCCGATCGACGTCTGCAGTCGGCGGCTGGTTCCCGGCCTGCGGCGAAACGGTTACGCGGTCACCTACAAGGAGTTCGCCGGCGGGCACGAGGTGCCGTCTAGGATCGCCGCGGCGGCGGTGCGGTGGTGGACCGCCGAATGAGCACGCCCGCGCCCATCAGGACCGCCGCCATCATGGCGGTGACGAGGGCGAAGGAGACCGACAGCGTGCTCGCCTGGGCGATCCAGCCGATCGCGCTCGGCGCCAGGAAGCCGGACGAGTAGCTGATCGTCGCCGCCCCCGCCACGCCCTCGCTCGGCGTGTTCGCGGCGTTGCCCGCGGCCGCGAACACCAGCGGAATGATCACTGAGATCCCCAGGCCGATCAGCATGAACCCCGCCACCGCCGGCAAGGGGTCGCGGGCGGTCACGACGAGGATCCCGCCGAGCGTCCCGAGCGCCCCGCCGAGACGTACGACCGCCACGGTGCCCAGCCGGCGGACCGCGGCGTCGCCGCAGAACCGCCCGGCCGCCATGGTGAGGGCGAAGGCGCTGTAGCTCGCCGCCGCGACCCCTGGCGAGGCTCCGGTGACCTGGGTCAGGTAGACGGCGCACCAGTCGTGTCCGGCCGCTTCGGCGAAGACCGCGCAGAAGCCGACGAGCCCGATGACCAGCACGGTGCGTGACGGCAGCGCGAACCTCGGCGGTTCCACGGCGTCCGCTTCGGCTCGCACGTCGGGCAGCAGGCCGCCGACGAGGGCGCCCGTCACGGCCAGCGCGAGTGCCATGATCGCCAGGTGGAGGCGGGCGTCGATCC
Source organism: Sphaerimonospora cavernae (assembly GCF_042435035.1). Lineage (NCBI taxonomy): Bacteria > Bacillati > Actinomycetota > Actinomycetes > Streptosporangiales > Streptosporangiaceae > Sphaerimonospora > Sphaerimonospora cavernae. The sequence goes on along the minus strand of NZ_JBHMQT010000057.1, from coordinate 22,048 downwards.
CGGCGTGCGCGGCCACCGAGCCCACGCCGCCGCCCACCAGCCCGCCGAGACTCCACATCCCATGCAGCCCGGACATGATCGAACGGCCCATTCGCTGCTCGATCACCACACCCTGTGCGTTCATCGCCACGTCGGACATTCCCGACGCGGCGCCGTACACCGCGAGCGTCGCGAAGAGCACGGGCAGGCTCGGCGCGAGGGCGGGGAGGGCGAGCGCCGCGCACCACAGGCAGATCAGCCACCGGGTGACGGCGCGACCGCCGTACCGATGGGTGATGCGGCTCGCGGTGGGCATCGTGAGCAGGGAGCCGACGGCGGGCGCGAGCAGGGCCAGGCCGAGCTCGCCGGAACTCGCGTTCAGGTGGTCCTGCAGCCAGGGGATGCGGGTGGCGAAGCTGCCCATCACCGCCCCGTGCAGGGCGAACGTGACCGCCACGGCGACACGAGCCGGTCGCGGCGACTGATGATCCACCGCCCAACGGTAACAGGGGGAGAGCTTTGCCTGGGATCTGCGATTATCACCTGGTGCCCGGACGGCTTCGGGGGGCAGGGCGAATGGGATGCCCACTGACCAGCGAACTCCGGGATTAGGGGATCATAGTTTCCGATGTGTACCGCGTGTGTCTGCCCCGGAGGAGCCTGAGATGGTCGAGAACATGGTCGACGACGGATCGGGCTTCGCCGATCTGGAGTTGCTTCCGGAGCTGCTGAAGGCATTGACCGATCTGGGCTACGAGGAGCCCACCCCCATCCAGCGGGAGGCCATCCCACCCCTTCTGGAGGGGCGGGATCTGCTGGGACAGGCCGCCACCGGAACGGGCAAGACGGCCGCCTTCGCGCTTCCCGTGCTGCAGCGGATGCACGACGAGCGGACGCGGCAGGGCGAGGGCGGGGACGGCGTCAAGCCGATGGCGCTCGTCCTCCTGCCCACGCGCGAGCTCGCCGTGCAGGTCTCCGAGGCGATGCACCGCTACGGCCGCGGCCTCGGCGCGCGGGTCCTGCCCATCTACGGCGGGCAGCCGATCGGGCGGCAGTTGCGGGAGCTCGAGCGCGGGGTGGACGTCGTGGTCGCGACGCCGGGCCGTGCCCTCGACCACATCGGCCGGGGCACGCTCGCCCTGGACGCGCTGAAGATGGTCGTGCTCGACGAGGCCGACGAGATGCTGGACATGGGCTTCGCCGAAGACATCGACGCGATCCTCCAGGACGTCCCGGAAGACCGGCAGACCGTGCTCTTCTCGGCCACCATGCCCCCGCGCATCAACGGGATGGCCCGCAGCCACCTGCGCGAGCCGATCCGCATCAAGATCGAGCGTGAGCGGCCCGCCGCCGGTGAGGCACCGCGGGTACGGCAGAGCGCGTACATCGTGGCGCGCCCCCACAAGCCGGCGGCGCTCGGCCGGGTGCTCGACGTGGAGGCGCCGACGGCCGCGATCGTGTTCTGCCGCACGCGTGAGGAGGTCGACCATCTCACCGAGACCATGAACGGCCGTGGCTACCGGGCCGAGGCGCTGCACGGCGGGATGGGCCAGGAGCAGCGTGACCGCGTGATGGGACGGCTCCGCGCCGGCACCGCCGATCTGCTGGTCGCCACCGACGTCGCGGCGCGCGGGCTCGACATCGAGCAGCTCACCCACGTGATCAACTACGACGTGCCGTCGGCGCCGGAGGCGTACGTCCACCGGATCGGCCGGGTGGGCCGGGCCGGCCGCGAGGGCGTGGCGATCACGCTGGCCGAGCCGCGCGAGCACCGGATGCTCAAGACGATCGAGCGGGTGACCCGCAACCGGATCGCGGTCGAGAAGGTGCCGACCGTCGCGGACCTGCGGGCGAGACGGCTGGAGCTGACCAGGTCCGCCCTCGAGGAGAGCATGGTGGGCGACGCCGACCTCGACCGGTTCCGCGTCGTGGTCGAGACCCTCGCCGACGAGTTCGACCTCATGGACATCGCGCTCGCGGCGGTCAAGCTCGCCCATGAGTCGACCGGCGCCGCCGCCGACGAGGAGGAGATCCCGGAGGTCGCCCCGAGAGCGCCGCGGCCGGACCGGGGACGCCGCGAGGGCGGCCCGGGACGTGAGGAGCGGCGCGGCCGCGGTCCGACGGGCGGGATGACCCGGATCTTCGTCGGCGCCGGCCGCAGCGTCGGGGTGCGGCCGCGTGACCTGGTCGGGGCCATCACCGGGGAGACCCGGGTGAGCGGCCGCGAGATCGGGGCGATAGAGATCGCCGACCGCTTCTCGCTCGTGGAGATCCCCGAGTCCGCCGCGCACGAGGTGATAAACGCCCTGCGGAAGACCACCATCAAGGGAAAGAAGCCGCCGGTCCGCCGGGACCGCGACGAGTTCTCCGAGCGCCGCTGAGCCGCCCGGACCAGCCGGTCCCGATGGTCGCTCTCCGTTATAGGTGATCGGTTTCTGTGGGACAATCCCCACGTCATGCGCGCCAACATCCCCTTACGGCTCGCGCGGTCGGCCGCATTCTCCGCCGTCAGCGTGCTGCTCGCCGTCGGCGCGCACTGGTTCGCCGGGGGAGCCGCCCCCACCCCCCGTGCCCTCCTGGTCGGCGGTCTGGCCGTCATGGCGGGAGCGGCCGCTCTGGCGGGCAGGGAACGATCGCCGGTGGCGGTCGTCGGCCTGCTCCTCGCCGCACAGGCGTCGCTGCACCAGCTGCTCGGCCCGGCCGAGCAGTCCGGCGGCGTGGCCTACCTGCCCGGGACATACGAGTTCGGCCTCTACGACCCGGCTGTCTACGAGGACTGCCATCCGCTGAGCGTGCGTGCCGGGATGCTGTTCGCTCACCTGACCGCGGCGCTGATCACGGGCTGGTGGCTGTCACGGGGCGAGACACTGGTGTGGTCGATCCTGCACAGGATCGGCACCCGCGCCGCCAGGTGGCTCAGGCCGCTGCTCGCCGGGCTCACGGCCGCCGACGGCGCCGTGCCCCGGCCGTGCCCGCGTGAGCCCGAGCGCACGCGGCCCCGGTACGCCGGGCACCTCAGGCACACGGTGGTACGGCGTGGGCCGCCCGTTCTTCTCCTTTCGTGACCTGTTCCGAGCTCCGCGCGGAGCTCGGGCGCGCGCGGCCGTCTTCGGCTGCTCGCGCGTTTTCGACATCCCCACACGACTGGAGAACCTCTCATGGCATTCACCGCCGCCACGCGCCGCGCACTGACAGTCGGCGCCGGCGCCCTCGCTCTCACGATCGGCCTCGCCGTACCAGCCCTCGCCCATGTGACCGTCCAGCCGGGAACGGCGACGAAGGGGAGCTGGACCAAGATCGCTTTCAGGGTGCCGAACGAGCGTGACAACGCGTCCACCAGCAAGGTCGAGGTCGAGTTCCCGACCGATCACCCGCTGCCGTTCGTCTCGGTCCGGCCGGTCCAGGGCTGGGACGTGAAAGTGACCCAGGGCAGGCTGCCCACCCCCGTCGTCAACGACGACGGCGACAAGGTCACCGAGTCGGTCCTGAAGATCACCTGGTCCGGAGGGAAGATCGGGCCCGGGCAGTTCCAGGAGTTCGAGGCGTCCCTCGGCCCGCTGCCGAAGTCCGTCGACCAGTTGGCCTTCCCGACGACCCAGACCTACTCCAACGGAGAGGTCGTCAAGTGGGCCGACGGGCCCAAGGCCGACGGCTCCGAGGGGGACCACCCCGTCCCGGTGCTCAAGCTGGTCGCGCCTGCCGAGGGTGAAGGGGAGCACGGCGCCGCGAGTCCCGCGCCGTCCACCGCAGCCACCACCGCAGCCGCCGTCGCCGTCAAGGAGGAATCCCGCGACGACGCGGGCGGGACCGACGGCACGGCCCGGCTGCTGGCCGGGATCGGCATCGCCGTGGGCGTCGCCGGAGCCGCCGTCGGTGTCGCCGGCCTGCGCCGTTCACGGAGCTAGTGCCACGAGGGCCGGGCCGTACGGCGCGTACGGCCCCCCCATCCATCGTGATCTTGCGAATTCTCGCAGAGAAGGCCCCTGAGCAGGGATGTCGCCCTCCGTGATCTTGCGGTTTCTCGCAGCCGGGCACTCTGGCCAGCTCCTTTGACTTTCGTGATCTTGCAGTGGAGGTGTGAGTGCAAGATCACAAAGGCTGTTTCATCAGGTGGAGGTGGGGTTGTGCGAGGAATTACAAGATCACGAAAGGGGTTTTGCCTGGTCGCGGCCCGGATGTGCGAGAAACTGCAAGATCACGGGGATGGGTGGGGGTGGTGCGGGCACTTCTAACGAGTACGGGGGTTCTGCCTGACCGGCGACTTCTGAGCGGGGGACGAACTCATGGCCGTGAACGCTGATCTCAGCAAGCTGCTCGACCGGGACTATGAGGACCTGAACCTTGAGGAACTCGTCAAGGCGCCGGTCCAGGCGCTGGCCGGTGTGTCCGAAGGCGACGCCGAGCTGCTCAAGAAGGCATTCAACATCAAGACGGTGGGCGACATGGGACGCAACAAGTTCTTCCGCGCCGCCACCGCGATCGTTGATCTGGCCGAAAGCAAGAAGTAGCTCCGCCGGAGAGCGTTATCGAGATTCTCCGCTCACTTGTAGGTTGTCGGAGGGAATCTACGAAGAGTGCGAGGGGCGACCGTGGGGGCTCTGTTCATCGGAGTGGATGGCGGTGGCACCAGCACGCGGTGTGTCGTCGTCGGCGACAACGGGGAGATCACCGGGCGCGGACGCGCGGGGGGCGCGAACGTGGTCTCCGTCGCCGACCCGGCCGCCAACCTGCTCGCCGCGCTGCTCGCCGCGCTGGAGGGCCTCGACCGCTCACGCGTGGCCGGAGGAGTCTTCGGCCTGGCCGGCGTCGAGGCCATGGGAGGGCTGGCGGAACGGGCCTGGAAGGAGGCCGGGCTGCCCGGACGTCCGACCGTGGTCCCGGACATGCTCGTCGCGTTCACCGGCGCGACCACGGAGCCGGACGGGACCGTCCTGGTGGCCGGCACAGGCGCGGGTGGCGCCCGCATCCAGCACCGGCAGGTCGTACGGCGTGCCGACGGCTGGGGCTGGCTGCTGGGCGACGAGGGTTCCGGGGTGTGGATCGGCAGGCGTGCCGTCGCCGCCGCGCTGACCGCCCTCGACGGCCGCGCCGCTGCGACCGCGCTGGTCGACGACGTCGCGGCCGCGATCCTCGGCGATGCGGCCGCCTCCGGGGACGGGGACCGGCGGGATGCCGCCGGGCTCGCCAGGGCGATCGTCTCGGCGGTCTACGCCCGCGTCGCCGAATCCGGCCCGGCCTGGCTCGCCACGCTCGCCCCGGTGGCCGACGCCGCCGCCCGCGCCGGGGACCCGGTCGCACGGGAGATCCTCAGGGAGGGCGCCGCGCTGCTGTGCCGTACGGCACTCGCCGTACGTTCGCAGGGCTCGCAGGACCTGTCGGACACGGCGGACGGCGACGGCCCCGCGGCGCCGGGCCCGCTCGTGCTGGCCGGATCTCTGCTGACCGAGCGGACCGAACTGGCCGCACTGGTACGCGCCGAACTGGGGGAGCGGACCGGCCTCTCAGCCGGCGCCGGCTCCCTCGGCGGTTGGCTGCTCGCGGGCGACGCCGCCGCGGGGGCCGCCGCGCTCGCACTCCGGGCCGTCCTGCCCCCCGACGATCCGCGCGCGCTGGAGGGACACCGCAGGCTCATCGCGCAGGGGGCGCGATGAGGGCGGGCAGCCGGAAGACGGGCCTGACAACCGGGTCCCCGAGATCGACGGACGACCTGGACCGGCTGGCGATGGCCGTGCTCCAGCCCGGCTTCGAAGGTACGGCTCCGCCCGGCTGGCTGTGCCGGGCGCTGGCCGAGGGCCTGGGCGGGGTGGTGCTGTTCGCCCGTAACATCGCCGATCCGGCGCAGACGGCCGCGCTCACCGCGGCGCTGCGCGCGGACAACCCCGAGGTGATCGTCGCGGTCGACGAGGAGGGCGGCACGGTCACCCGGCTGGAGGCGGGTTCCGGCAGCTCCTGGCCGGGCAACCTCGCCCTCGGCGTGGCCGACGACGTCCGGCTGACCGAGCGGGTGGCCCGCCAGATCGGCCGGCTCGTCGCCGCCTCCGGCATCACGCTCGACTACGCCCCCGTGGTGGATGTGAACGCCGACCCGCTCAATCCGGTGATCGGCATCCGCTCCTTCGGCACGGACCCGGAGGCGGTCTCCCGGCACGCGGTGGCCTGGATCAAGGGGCTACAGGGCGGCGGGGTGGCGGCCTGCGCCAAGCATTTCCCCGGCCACGGCGCCACCCGCAGCGACTCCCACCTGGAGCTGCCGACCGTCGAGGCGCCGCGTGAGGTGCTCGACCTGCGCGACCTGCCGCCGTTCCGCGCCGCCATCGCGGCGGGGGTCCAGGCGATCATGTGCGGTCACCTGCTCGTGCCCGCCCTCGACGAGGTCCCGGCCACGCTGAGCCGGGCCGTGCTGACCGGGCTGCTGCGCGATGAGCTCGGCTTCGACGGCGTGCTGGTGACCGACGCGATCGAGATGCGGGCGGTGGCCGCGCTCCACGAGCCCGGCGAGATCGCCGTACGGGCCCTGGCCGCCGGGGCCGACGCCGTCTGCGTGGGCCGGTCCTCGCCAGGTGGAGAGAGCGTGTACGAGCTGCGTGACGCGATCGTCGGGGCGGCCCGGGAGGGCAGGCTCTCCGAGGAACGGCTGGTGGAGGCGGCGGGCCGGGTGCGCCGCCTGGCCCGCTGGCATGAGGCGCGGGCCCGGGTCCGCGCGGCGGCCGCACACGACGCTGACGAGGGACTGGGAGACGCGGTGGCGGCCGCGGCGCTGCGCATGGCCGGTGCGGCGGCCCGGCCGGTGCTGAGCGCCGCGCCGCTGGTCGTCCAGATATCGGCCCGGCTGAGCCAGGCCGTGGATCCCAGCGCCGGCGGACGCAGGCCCGGCCTGGCCGCGGCGATCGCCGAGATCCTCCCCGGGACGGAACGTGCCGAGATCGGGGAGGGCGACGGCCTGCCCGATCTCGGGACGGCCGCCGGGCGGCCGGTCGTGCTCGCCGTCCACGACGCGGTACGGCACGGCTGGATGCGGCATCTGATCGCGGAAGCCGTACGGGCCCGCCCGGACGCGGTGGTGGTGGAGACCGGGGTGCCGGGACCGCCCGCCGGTGCCGTGTACCTCGCCACCCATGGCGACTCGGCCGCCTCCATGCGCGCCGCGGCCCGCCGGTTGACCGACGACGCGTCGGCGTCGTGACCGGTCCCCAAACGATCAACGGAAACAGTCACGCGCGATATATCCCCAGGTAGACGCGTCAGGTAAAAATTAACTCCATATCTGACTGCACGGGCGGAAAAAATTGACGCCGCCCTGGAGCGCCCGTATCGTCCAGGCATATCGGGAACCAGGAGCAGCCCATGAAGCGACTCGCAGCGATCGTGGCTCTGGCAGCGACGCTCGCCACCGCCACCGCCTGCGGCACTACCGGGACCACCGGGAACACGGGGGCCGCCCAGACGGCGGGCGGCGGTGTCTTCACCACGATCGACGGCAGCAAACAGATCAACGCCAGCGCACCGATCAACCCGTTCAACCCCGTGGGGTCCGTCTTCGCCGGTTACAACGGGATGGCGCTCGCCTGGCCGAAGAACGATCCGGTCGACCCCAACCAGTTCTACCCGGGGCTGGCCAGTAGCTGGACGACGACGCCCGACCAGTCGGAGGTCGTCATCCACCTGCAGCCGGACGCCAGGTGGTCCGACGGCAAGCCGGTGACCAGCGAGGACGTCCGGGTGTCGATCGGTCTCGCCTACACCCAGGGTGGCACGGCGTACGCGCTCGACCCCAGGGCGGCGGGCGCCGCAGCCGACATCCACGTCGTCGACGCGAAGACCCTCAAGATCACCCAGGGGGTGAACCGCAGCGGGATGTTCCTCAGCAACCTGCTGTCGACGGTGGTCGTGCCCGCGCACGTCTTCGGCCGGCTGCTGCCCGCCGGCTTCTGGCACACCCTGAAGGTCGCCCAGGACGGCGAGGGCCCGGCCGCCGAGCAGGCCAAGGCCGAGATCACCGGTCTGGCCGAGAAGGTCATCGCCTTCGGGCCGGCGCACGACGTGTCCGCCGGGCCGTTCGTGCTGGAGCGGGTGAACCCCGGCGCGGCGCTGCTGAAGCGCAACCCCTACTTCTACAACAGCAAGGCGATCGCGCCGGACAAGGTGAAGGTACTCAACTACACCGGCAACGAGCAGATCTGGAACTACCTGATCTCCGGCAGGCTCGACAACGCCCCGTTCACGTCGGTGCCCACCGCCGTGATGGACCGCATCCGCGGGGCCGCCGGCAGCAAGGTGATCAAGGGGTACTCGCCTGTGGCCACGTCGATGGCGTTCAACCAGGCGCACAAGCCGTACGACAACGTGCACGTGCGGCGGGCGCTGGCCTACCTGATCGACCGTGCCCAGGTCACGAAGATCGCATCCCCCGAGGGCGGCACGCCCGCCGTGACCACCTCAGGCATCCACGCCAAGGCCGCCAGGGCCTGGCTGGACGGCGGGTTCGACACGCTCGAGCGCTACCGCGTCGACGCGGCCAAGGCCGACGCCGAGCTGCGGGCCGCCGGGATGACCAAGCGGGACGGCCGGTGGGCCCTGCCCGACGGCAAGCCGTGGCAGGTGCAGATCCACGTCCCCGCGTCGTTCTCCGACTGGGTGGCGGCGGCCAAGTCGATCAGCAGTCAGCTCGGTGACCACGGCATCGACGCGACCGTGGTCACCGCAGCCGACTACACCCTTTATCTTGGAGAACTGGCGGAGGGCAAGTACGACGTCGCGTTCTGGCTGATCGGGCTGGGCCCGTCGCCGTACAACATCTTCCAGCGCCTGTACGGCCAGGCGAACGGCTGGCAGATGTTCGGCGGGCGGCTGTCGCATGTGGCGCCGGGCACCCAGGGCAACTGGATGGGCGGCCCGGAGACCGTCGCCGCCGGAGCCGACGGCCAGGTCAACCCCGGCGAGCTGACCAGCAGGCTCAGCTACGCCACCCCGGAGGAGCGCAAGCGCGTCGTCGGCGTCCTCGCCAGGGTGACCAACGAGCAGCTGCCGGTCATCCAGCTCTGGGACTACGTCAACACCCAGTTCGTGAACACCTCCCGGTACACGGCGTTCCCCCCGGACGACAACGACGCGCTGCGGCTGTCGTCGGGCGTGTGGATGCAGCTCGGGATGATCAAGAAGAGGCAGGCATGACGGCAACGCTCCGGGGACGCGCCCGGTCCAAGACGTCGAAGACTTCGCCGACATCGCCGACCTCGTCGGCGTCGCCGAAGGCGGTCGCCCGACGCGTGGCGGGCCACGTCGCACGTGGCCTGGCCATGATCTGGGTCGTCGCCACGATCAGCTTCGTCATCATCCGGGAGATCCCCGGCGACCCCGTACGCGGGCAGTACGAGAGCCTGATCCAGAAGGGCATGTCGCCCGAGCAGGCCGAGCGGGCCACCGCCGTGCTGTACGGCTTCCTGCCCACGGGCAGCCTCTGGGAGCAGTACACCGGCTACATCAACTCGCTGCTCCACTTCGACCTCGGCCGGTCGCTCAGCACGCCGGGCGTGGAGGTGACCACGCTGATCGGTTCGGCGGCCCGCTGGACCGTGCTGCCGGTGCTGGCCGGCACGCTGCTGAGCTTCCTGCTCGGCGTCATCATGGGCGTCTACGCGGCGATCAAGCGATCGGGCCGGCTCGGCGACGTGCTCGCGCTGTCGGGCTCGCTGCTGCACGGCGTGCCGGTGTACGTCATCGGCCTGCTGCTCACCGCGATCTTCGCGACGCTGTGGCCGATCATGCCGTCCGGCGGCCCGGTCGACGTCGAGCACGTGCCCGGCCTCAACCCCGGCTATCTCGGCTCGCTGGCGCACCACGCCGTGCTGCCGGTCGTGACGTACACGCTGGCCAGCTACGGCGGGTGGATCCTCGCGATGAAGTCGAACGTGGTCGCCGTGCTCGGCGACGATTTCATCCTCGCGGCCGAGCTCCGCGGGCTCAAACGCGGCATCGTGTTCCGCTACATCGCGCGCAACGCGATCCTCCCGCTGTTCACGGTCCTCGCCCTGTCGATCGGCATGCTGTTCGGCGGGTCGATCTTCATCGAGCAGATCTTCAACTACCCCGGGCTCGGGCTGCTGCTGGTGGGCAGCATCAGCAGCCGTGACTACGCGCTCATGGGCGGCACGTTCCTGGTGATCACGATCGGCATCGTCGTCGCCAACATCGTCGCCGACCTGCTCTACACGGCGATCGACCCCCGGGTCAGGAGTGGAGGCGCGGCATGAGCATCATGACCAACGCCCAGGAGACGGCCGACCCGCGGCCGGCCCCCGGCGGCACGCCGGGCGTCACCCGGGCCACGCTCCGGCGCAACTTCTGGCGCGGGGTGTGGCGGGTGCTGCGCCGCAAGCCGAGCCGGATGGTCGGCGTCGTCATCGTCGCCGGCTTCGCCGTGATGGGCGTGGCCGGGCCGCTGCTCTACCCCGACCACCTGCCCAGGGACGACGACGCCCTCTACGCGCCGCCCAGCCTGCGGCATCCGTTCGGCACCGACTTCGAGGGCACCGACGTGCTCGCACTGGTGATCACCGGGGCGCGCTACGTGCTGCTCACCGGCCTGGCGACCGCGGTCATCACGGTCGCGCTCGGCACCCTGATCGGGCTGTTCGCCGGGTTCCGGCGCGGCCGGTGGGACACCGTGCTCATGCGGGTCACCGACGTCAACCTGGCGATCCCCGGCCTGCCGCTGCTGCTCGTGCTGTCCACCGTGTGGAAGTTCGAGAGCCCGCTGGAGATGGGCCTGGTGCTCGGCCTGCTGGGCTGGGGCGGCATCGCCCGGGCCGTACGGTCCCAGACGCTGTCGCTGCGCGAGCGGGGGTTCATCGAGGCGGCCAGGGGGCTCGGCCTGCCGACCACCCACATCATCGGCCGCGAGTTGCTGCCGAGCATGGCCCCCTACATCGCGATGAACATGCTGATCGCCGTCACCGGCGCCGTCTACGCCCAGGTCGGCCTGTTCTTCCTCGGCGTCCTGCCGTTCGAGTCCAACAACTGGGGCGTGATGCTCAACCTGGCCGTCTTCAACGGCGGCGCGCTCACCACCGCGGCGGCGCTGCCGTACCTGATGGCTCCGCTGCTCGCGATCCTGCTGCTGACGCTGGGCATCGTGCTCATCGTCGACGCCATGGACGAGATCTTCAATCCCCGCCTGCGGGAGGAGTAGCCGAATGACCCCCAACCCAACGGCGCCGGCCGTGCGCGTGCGCGGGCTCACCGTCGTCTACAAGACCCCGATGGGCGAGCTGCCCGCCGTCTCGAACGTCGATCTCACCCTCGCACCCGGCACGATCACCGGCGTCGTCGGCGAGTCCGGCTCGGGCAAGTCGACGCTCGCGCTGTGCCTGCTCAACGCCGTGCAGTCGCCGGGCCGGATCGCGGCGGGCAGCGTCGAGATCGACGGCCTCGGCGACGTGGTCGAGCTCGGCGGCGAGGAGCTGCGGCGGGCCCGCGGCCGGCACGTCGGGTATGTCTTCCAGGCGGCGCAGAACTCGCTCAACCCGCTCAAGACGATCGGCAAGCAGTTGCTCGACCTCGGCCGCTCCCACGGCGTCGAGGACCTGCGCGCGCTCGTGCGCGACGCGAAGGACCTGCTGGCCCGCATGGGCATGGACGGCGCCCGCGTGCTCGACTCCTACCAGCACGAGCTGTCGGGCGGCATGCGCCAGCGCGTCGGCATCATGCTCGCGCTCGTGCTCAACGCCAAGGTCGTCGTGCTCGACGAGCCGACCACGGCCCTCGACATGATCACGCAGGCGACCATCCTGCGGATCGTCCGGGAGGTCCACGACGAGCGGGGGCTCACCACGCTCGTCATCACCCACGACGTCGGCGCGGTCGCCGAGGTCGCCGACAACCTCGCCGTGATGTACGGCGGGCGGGTGGTCGAGCACGGCCCGGTCATGGAGGTGCTCGGCTCGCCCCGGCACCCGTACACCCGCGGCCTGATCCGGGCGATTCCGCGCCTGTCCGGCGACATCTCGCTGGCCCGGGCGCTGCCGGGGCGGCCTCCCACCCTCGGGACCCTCCCTGCCGCCGGTTGTGTGTTCCGCGAGCGCTGCGACCGGCGGATGGACGTCTGCGACACCGTCGAGCCCGTCCCGCGGACCCGTGACGGGCGGACGGTCGCCTGCCACGCGGTCGATGCCGCCGATGCCGATGCCGATGCCGATGCCGGTGCCGCCGACCGCACGCCCACGACCGCCCGGCGTAAGGAGTACGCTTGATCACCGGAACCGGCATCACCAAGACCTTCAAGCAGCGCGGGAGCGTGCTCGGCGCCCGCGAGGTGCGGGCGCTGCGCGAGGTGGACTTCGCCGTCGAGCCGGGTGGCGCCGTGTCGTTCATCGGAGAGTCGGGCTGCGGCAAGACCACGCTCGGCCGGATCATCGCCGGACTGGAGACCTACGATTCCGGTGAGATCGTCATCGACGGCGTGCCGATGTCCGGGCTCGGCCACCGGCGGCGCCAGCCGCACTTCCGCAGGATCCAGCTCATCCACCAGGACCCCTACTCCGCGCTGAACCCCACCAGGACCATCCACCAGACGCTGGAGGCGCCGCTGGCGCTGCGTGCCAAGCAGACCGGCCGGTCGAGGTCGTGGGTGGACGCGAGGGCGGAGGAACTGCTCTGCCTGGTCGGCATCGACCCCGGTTACGTGCTGCCGAGGTATCCGCACCAGCTGTCGGGCGGCATGCGCCAGCGCGTCGTGATCGCCCGGGCGCTGACGATGGACCCGGAGGTGCTCGTGGCCGACGAGGCCGTGTCGATGATCGACGTGTCGCTGCGGCTGGGCATCCTCGGGCTGCTCAAGGACCTGCGGGTACGGCTCGGCGTCGGCGTGCTGTTCATCACCCACGACATCGCCACCGCACGCTACCTCGGCGACGACAGCGAGCTCTACGTGCTCTACCGGGGCCAGGTCGTGGAGCACGGGCCGACCGAGACGGTCATCACCCGGCCGGTGCATCCGTACACCCAGTCGCTGCTGTCGGCCACCCCGGTCCTGCACGGGCTTGAGAAGCCCGGGGCGGAGCGGGTGGTGCCGACCGAGGCCCTCGACCCCAGCAGGACCGACGAGGGCTGCCTGTTCGCGCCCCGATGCCAGTTCGCCACGCAGCTGTGCACCGAGCAGCGTCCGCGGCTGAGCCACGACGGCACGACCCTTCAGGAGCACGCCTGCTTCCACCCCCGGACCCGGAGCGTGATCCCGATCGGGACGGGCACGGAGCCGGACATGGGGGCGGACACGCTCGCGGACACCGGCGCGCGCACGGGCGCGCGCACGGGGGCGGACACGGGGGCGGACACGGGGGCGGACACGGGGGCGGACACGGGGGCGCGCGGATGAGCGGGCCGGCGGTACGGATCGATCCGGTACGGCCGGAGGCCGCCGGGCTGGCTGAGACGGCCGCGGCCGCGCTGTGGGCGGACGCCGCCGAGGCGCCGCTCGTCGTGCGACGGCTGGCCGACCCGCCCGAGGGCCGCCGGTGGATTGCCCTGGCCACCCCGGATCTGGACGGCGTGGTGCTCGCCTCCGTCGGCGGCACCGAAGAGAGCGGCGTGGCGGGCCACGTGGACCTGCTCGCCGTTCACCCCCGTGCGCAGGGCCGGGGCATCGGCCGGGCGCTCGTGACCGCCGCCGAGGAGTGGCTGCGGGCACAGGGCGCGACCGAGGCGCGCTTCGCCGGGAACCCGCCCTGCTACGGCTGGCCGGGCATCGACGTGCGCTACACCCCGGCGGCCTGCCTCGCCGAGCGCCTCGGCTACGAGCGGTACCGCATCGCCTGGAACATGACCGCCGACCTGCCGTCCTCCTCGGCTGAGGAGGACGCCGCCGACCTGGCCCGGCTCGCCGCCGCCGGCGTCCCCGTACACCCGGCCCCGGCCGGGGAGCGGGCGACGGTCGCCGAGTTCGTGCGGCGGCAGTGGAACGACGAGTGGGCCTGGGAGGCCGGGCAGGCGACCGGCTGCCACTACGCCGAGCGGGACGGGGAGATCCTCGGGTTCGCCGCGTGGGGAAGCCGGCCGCTGTGGTTCGGCCCGATGGGCACGGCCGAGGCGGCGCGGGGGCTCGGTGTGGGCAGGGTGCTGCTGCGACGCTGCCTGGCCGATCAGGCGGCCGCCGGGCTGCGCAGCGCGCAGATCGGCTGGGTGGGCCCGATCCGCTTCTACTCGCGGGCGGTGGACGCGCGGGTCGAGCGGGTCTTCTGGCTCTACCGCCGCCCGCTCGGCTGACCTCGCAGGGCGAAAAGCCGTGACGCTACACGTACAGCTGCTCGGCGTGATCACCCGGTCGTCCGGGGGAGCCGCACAGGTCGCGCGGATCCCGTCCGGAGGTCAGGGCCAGGCGCAGGGAGTCGGAACCCCACAGCAGGTCCAGGAACGGCTCGCAGGCGAAGTCGCCGGAGTAGAGCGCGCGCAGCACATGCAGCATGGACACCCCCGTGAACACGGGCCGCAGCGCCGTACGGTCGGTGACGTGCAGTTGGACGCCGCGCACCGGCGTCCCCGCGTGCTTGCCGAAGACCGGGGCGAACCACGTGTCGCGGAATCGGACACCCGGCAGGCCGAGCGCGTCGAGTTCCTCGGCGAACCGCCCGTCCACGTACGGCGCGCCGATCAGCTCGAACGGCCGGGTGGTGCCGCGGCCCTCCGACACGTTCGTCCCCTCGAACAGGCCGGTGCCGGGATAGACCAGCGCGGTGTCGAGCGTCGGCATGTTCACCGAGGGCATCACCCACGGCAGCCCGGTCTCGTCGAAGTACCGCTCGCGACGCCAGCCCAGCAGGGGGACCACGTCCAGCTCGGCGCCGATCTCGCGGTTGACGAACCGGGCGATCTCCCCGGTGGTGAGGCCGTGCCGTACGGGGAGGGGGGCACGGCCGACGAAGCTCGCGAAGGCGGGGTCGAGCGGCGGGCCCTCGCACACCGCACCCCCGACGGGGTTCGGGCGGTCGAGCACGGTGAAGGGCAGCCCAAGGCGGGCCGCCGTGCCCATCAGGTCGTACATCGTCCATACGTAGGTGTAGAAGCGGGCGCCGACGTCGCTCACGTCGAACACGAGCACATCCACCCCGGCCGATGCCACCAGTTCGTCGAGTGCCCCGCCCGTCCGCAGGTAGGTGTCGAACACCGGCAGCCCCGTGGCGGGATCGGTCGCCGGGCCGCCCCCTCTATCACCCCCTCCTTCGGCTTCGCTTTCGTCTTCGCTTTCGCCGGAGCCCGCCTGGCCGGTGCCGCGCAGCCCGTGCTCGGGGCTGAACAGCGCGGTCACCCGGAAACCCGAACGCAGCAGCGCTGTTGCCGACGGGGTGAGATCGGGCAGGACTCCGGTGGGGTTGGTGACGAGCCCGACCCGCGTCCGCTCGCCACGGGGGCGGCCTGCGACCAGTTGCTCCAGGCCGGTACGAACGCCAGTCATCTGGACAGTCATCTGAACAGAGCTCTCCGAATCCGAGGTCATCATCATGACGGAACCAACGACGGAACCAACGACGGAAACACTCGCCGCTCTCGCCACCGAACAGAGCGATCCCCGCTACAGCGGGATCGACACGCTGCCGACGCAGGACATCGCCCGGCTCATGAACACGGCCGACGCCACCGTGCCGGCCGCGGTGGGCCGTGCCGTACCGGCGATCTCCGCCGCGATCGACGGCGTCGCCGAACGCATGGCACGCGGCGGCCGGCTGTTCTACGTCGGCGCCGGGACCTCGGGGCGGATCGCGGTGCTCGACGCCTCGGAATGCCCGCCGACCTTCGGCACCGATCCCGAACTGGTGCAGGGCATCATCGCGGGCGGCGAGGCCGCGCTGATGCGGGCCGTGGAGGGAGCCGAGGATGACGCGCGGGCAGGCGCCGCGGTGATCCGGGACCGGGGCGTCGGCCCGCTCGACTCGGTCGTCGGGATCTCGGCGAGCGGACGCGCGCCGTACGTCGTGGCGGCCGTACAGGAGGCCCGCCGCCTCGGTGCGCTGACGGTGGGCCTGGCCTGCAACGCGGGGGCTCCGCTCGCCGACGCGGCCGAGCACGCCATCGAGGTGATCGTCGGGCCCGAGGTGGTCACCGGATCGACCCGGCTGAAGGCCGGCACGGCCCAGAAGCTGGTCCTCAACATGATCTCCACGATCACGATGATCAGGTCCGGCCGGACGTACGGCAACTACATGATCGACGTGGTGGCGACCAACGCCAAGCTCGTCGACCGGGCCGCACGCATCGTCGCCGATATCACCGGCGCCGGCGTTCCCGTCGCCCGCGAGGCACTGGAGGACGCGGGACGCGACGTGAAGACCGCGGTGGTGATGATCAAGTGTGGGCTGGGCCGCGACGACGCCCGGGCGCTGCTCGCGGCACACGGCGACCGGCTGGCGACAGCCCTGGGCAATGCTTGACGACGTCCTGCGGGCCGCGGTGCCCGAGGTCGCGTCGGCCGCGGTCGCCATGATCGCCGTGGGCGGGCGGACGGCGGCGGCCGGCGCGGTCGGTGAGGCGGTCCGCTACGCCGACGCCTCCGAGCGGGTGCTGGCGGACCGGCCGCCGGTCACGCTCGGCTCGGTCTTCGACATCGCCTCGATCACCAAGCCGTTCACCACGCTGGTGCTGCTGTCACTGGCCGCTGACGGGCGGGTGGGCCTGGACGAACCGGTCGCCACATGGCTGCCGAGGCATTACGGCGGCCGCCCGGAGATCACCCTCCGGCACCTGCTCACCCACACCTCGGGCCTGCCGGCGGGCCGCCGGGTGGAGAAGGAGCCCGCCCGGCTCCGCTGGGAGCTCGTGCTGTCCACGCCCGCCGAGCGGCCGCCCGGGGCACATCTCTACTCGGACGTCGGGATGATCACCGCCGGGCGGGTAGCCGAGATCGCCGGGGGAGCGCCGCTGGACGTCCTCGTCCGGGAGCGGATCACCGGTCCGCTCGGTCTCGCCGACACCCTCTACCACCCCGGCCCGTCGCTGCTGCCCAGGATCGTCGCCACCGAGTGCAAGACCGGGCGGGGGAGCGGCTGCGTCAGGGGAGAGGTGCACGACGAGACCGCGTACGCGCTCGGCGGTGTCACCGGCCATGCCGGGCTGTTCTCGACCGCCGACGACCTGCTGCGGTTCGGCGAGGCGCTGCGGACCGGGGGCGCCGGGGCGGTGCCACCGGCCGCGATCGTCGAGATGATCCGCGATCAGGGCGTGGGCTCGGAAGCCGACGCCGACGCCCCCGGACCCGGCCATCAGCAGGGGCTGAGTTATCGGCAGGAGCTGGGCTATCGGCAGGCTCTGGGCGTCAGGATCGGCGACCCCGCGATCGTCGGACCGCTGACCGGCGCCTTCGGCCACTCCGGCTTCACCGGGACGTCGCTGGTCGTCGACCCCGTGCGTCGTCTCACCGTTGTGCTGCTCACCAACAACGTCCACCCGATCCGGGGACGGCCCGGCATCCGGGAGCTGCGCACCGCCGTGGCCGCCGAAGCCCTCCGGCTCACCCAGCCCCCTCCACCGTGATCTTGCGAATTCTCGCAACCTGACCCTCTGACGTGCACGGATCAACTCCGTGATCTTGCAGATACTCGCAGGTGAGTGGCCTGACGTGCGGTTATGGATTTCGTGATCTTGCAGTTGGCGCCCAAGTGCAAGATCGCCGTCTCTGTTTTCGCTGGTCAGTGACGAGATCTGCGAGAAACTGCAAGATCATGGAACGTGAAGTGCCTGCTCATGGCGGGTGTCTGCAAGTATTCGCAAGATCACGGCCAGGGTTGTTGGGATGGGGGGAGAGTTTCCCTGCCGGGTGGGGCGGTCCAGTCGACCAGGGGGCCGGCCGGGATGATCCGTGATGGGTTGATCCGCGGGTGCGTGCCGTAGTAGTGGCGCTTGATGTGGTCGAAGTCGGTCGTGCCGCCGAACGCCGGATTCCGGTAGAGATCGCGAGCGTAGGCCCACAGGTTCGGGTAGTCCGCCAAGCGGCGGATGTTGGCCTTGAAATGGGTGACGTAGACCGCGTCGAAACGGACGAGCGTGACCCAGAGCCGCACGTCGGCCTCGGTGATGCGGTCACCGAGCAGGTAACGCCGGCTCGCCATGCGCGCGTCGAGTTCGTCGAGCATGGTGAACAGCGCCGTCACAGCCGTCCCGTACGCCTCCTGGCTCTCGGCGAAACCGCACCGGTAGACCCCGTTGTTCACGGTCGTGTAGATCCGCTCGTTCAGCGCGTCGATCTCGCCGCGCAGCGCCGCCGGATAAAGGTCGACGCCGGGCCGCGCCCACTCGCCGAACTGAGTGGCCAGGTCGATGCTGACATCCGGGAAGTTGTTGCTGACGATCCGGCCGGTCGCGCGGTCCCACAGCACGGGCACCGACACGTGGCCGTCGTACCCGGGCTCGGTCGCCTCGTACGCCTCCCGGAGCAGCCGGAAGCCGTTGACCTCGTCGGGCCCGTGGCCCGGGCCGCGGCGGAAGGCCCAGCCGCGGCCGTCGCGGACGGGATCGACGACGGACATGGTCACGACGTCCTCCAGCCCCAGGAGTGACCGCGCGATCACCGATCGGTGCGCCCACGGGCAGGCGAGCGACACGTACAGGTGGTAGCGGCCAGGCTCGGCGGGAAAGCCGCTGCTTCCGTCGGCGCTGATCCGGCCCTGGAAGCGGTAGAGCGGGCGGACGAAGGAGCCGTCGGGACGGGTGGCGGCCTTGATCGCGTAGTCGCCGTGGGCGGCGAAGTCCACGGGGCTCGCGACCGGGGTGGTCAGCGTCATCGGCCTCGGCTCCTCTCCTCAGGATGATGAGCCGAGGCTACCTCGCCGGCCTGTCAGGCGTCCTTCTGCCAGGTCACGGCCAGTTCGTTGCGCTGGCCGAACCGCTCGAGGTGGCGGCCGACCACGTCCTCCACGACGGCGAGGGACGCGGCGTCCTCCGCGTCGGCCCGCATCACGAGCCGCGCCGGCTCCGGGGTCAGCACCGCCTCGCCCTTGGCGAAGACCAGCCGCCGGACCCCGTCCGGCAGCTCCTCGACCTCGATCTTCCGGCCCAGGTGGGAAGCGAGCTGCTTCGCGTATCGCTCGGCGGCGTCGGTGACGACCAAAGCGGTGGAGCTGGGCAAGGGACCCCCATCTGTCGGCATTTCGGCCAAACACATCTGTCTAGCTGGTACGACTGAATCTGACCGTACGCCATGTTCGGGGTTTTGTCCCGTTCGCCGGTAGGGGGTCGGCGGCGGGACGCCCTGTCCCGCGGCGACCCCCGCCTTGCCGTGCAGCCCTGCCGCTTCATTCCGCG
Organism: Sphaerimonospora cavernae; assembly: GCF_042435035.1. Lineage (NCBI taxonomy): Bacteria > Bacillati > Actinomycetota > Actinomycetes > Streptosporangiales > Streptosporangiaceae > Sphaerimonospora > Sphaerimonospora cavernae. The sequence continues at coordinate 2,785 of NZ_JBHMQT010000057.1, read as the reverse complement.
GTGGCGGCCGCGAGCGCGTCAGCGCCGCCGATGAGGGGCAGCGTGACCGTGCTCTTCGTCGTGTCCAGGTGCAGCCTCGCGCCGGGAGCCGGCCGGATCGTGTACTCGTAGTCGCTTGACAGCAGCACAATGCCGATCCGGTGCCCTGCCGCGAACACGTAGTCGTGCGGCTGCATGTCGAGGTCGAGACGGTACGGCGTGCCCGGCTTGACCGGATCGGTCCGCGATATCGACTTGCGGTTCTGTGGGTCCGTCCAGCCCCTGGTGACGATCTTCGCCTTGCCGTTCTGGTCGTAGTCGACGAGTAGCGCCGTGATGTTCGCTGCCGGCTGGTCGAAGGACATCCGCAGCGACAGTTGCGGCGTGCCGCTGAGCCGTACCGGGCCGGTCAGCGTCCCCGATTTGTACGCCAGGCGGTTCGGTGAGGTCGCGGCGTCGGCGAGGGCCTGCGCCCGCTTCGACGCGTCGTCGGCGATCGTCTCGGTCACCGGGCGGCCCCGGCGCGTCCTGTCGAGGGTGAGCCCGCCGGCTGTGCCGTTCGCACCGGGTGCCAGGTTGAGCGTGGTGGCCGCGCTCGCCGGATCGGGCCACTCGGCGTACTCGACCAGGCTGCGGTCCTCACGCTGGACCAGCGCCCGCGGGTCGTTCTCCACGCCGTTCTCCTGGCCCCACAGGTAACGCGTGAACCAGCGGTTCAGCACGTCGAGGCTGGGGGAGCCGCCGTGCCCGCCCTGGTGCAGGTAGATCTTGTGCGGGACCCCGCGCTCCTTGAGCGCCCCGTACCACTGCGCGGCGTGCTTGGTCTTGACGTTCCAGTCGTTGAGCCCGTGCGCCACCAGAACGGCGGCGTGGACGTTGCCGACGTCGTTCATGTAGTTGCGCTCGTCCCAGAAGGCGCTGTAGTCGCCGGTGACCCGGTCCTGTTCCTGCGCGAGCCGCTCGATGAGGCTGCGGCAGATCTGCTTGTCCGAGCGGGTGTAGACGTACTCGGCGAGCACGTCGGCGTCCTCGCCCTGGTAGCCGCCCGGGGCGACCACGGCGCCGTTCGCCCGGTAGTAGTCATACCAGCTGGAGATCGCCGAGATCGGCACGATCGCCTCGAGCCCTTCGACGCCGGTGCTCGCGACCGCGTTCGGCAGGGTGCCGTTGTACGACGTGCCGATCATGCCGACCTTGCCGGTCGTCCAGGTCGACTTCACCTCCCGGCCGGCCGCGTCGTACGCCTTGGCACGGCCGTTCAGCCAGTCGACGACGGCCTTCGCACCGAGGGTCTCGTTGCGCCCCCCGGTGGTCGGGCAGCCGTCGGACCTGCCGCTGCCCAGGGACTCGGCGTGGACCACCGCGAAACCGCGCGGCAGCCAGTTGGCCTCGTGGCTGGTGCTGATGATCGGTTGCGGCCCGGTGCCCGCGGCGGCCGCCTCGTCAGCGGTCGCGGCGGCGGTCAGTCGCTCGTCCTTGGCCGGGTCGGTGGTCTTGCCGCCCCGGTTCAGCCAGCCCTTGCCCGGGCGCCGCGCCTGGTGGAGCTCGTGATCGACATTGTGATTGGTGATCGGGTTGCCGCCGGCGTAGTAGGGGCTGACCTCGTACACAACGGGGGACTTCAAGCCCGCGGTCTCGGTCTCCCGGAGCCGGGTGACCTCGGCGTGCACCCGGTCGTTACGACCATCCCCGTCGCTGTCGACCGGGACCTCGATCCACACCTCCTCGCGGATCCAGTCGGCCCGGTTCGACGAGAACACCGGCTGGGCCATGCCGTTCGAGAAGACCGGGCCGATCGGGCCGTCGGCGGCCGCCCCGGCGGAGGCGAGGGGGGCGGCGAACCCGCTGAGGGTCGTCGCGGCGGCGAGACCCAGCGCGGCGGCGGCTCGACGGGCGGGTCTCCCGCGACGGGACTCGGTCCGGTCGGCAAGGGGCGTCCGCGGGCGCGGCAAAGGCATCGGCGGTCCTTCCTCAAGAAATCGGCCCGGTTCAGGAGCCGTTTCAGGGTGGACTCGATGCTATGGACACGTGTACGAAAAGTCTTCGTACACGTGTCCTGTCTCGCTAAGCGAGAATTCCTACGATTGTCGCGAGATGTCAGGTCGGTCAGGGCAGAGTGCCCGGCGTGCTGGGTGCGGTGTCGCCGTTCAGTGCTCGGGGGGAGCGTGGAATCCGGCGGGCCGGCCGCGCCCGATCATGCTGAAACGCACGGTCGTCAGGCCGAGAGCCAGGAGAATCGCGCCGGTGACGACGTTGTTCGCGATCGTCCCCGCGGTGTTCGTCCCTCCTCGGATCACCCATGGCGCGATGATGGTCCACAGCCCGAGCACGGGCGCTATCCAGGAGATGCCGTGGGTGCGGCCGAACGCCGAGCTGTAGCAGAGCGCCAGCACCGCGATCGCGAGACCCGTGACCAGGTTGTTGACGGCGATCGGGCGGTTCTGGAATCCGACGACCCAGGGTGAGAGCGCGAGGTACAGCCCGCTCAACAGGGTGAGGCCGTCGGTCAACTGTGCCGCGGGGTTCGCGCCCGCGGCCTCGTACCGCGCACGTAGCTCCAGGATGTCAGGATGTGTCCCCATGTCGGCGCTGTACGGCATATGTCACACCACCCTTCCGAAATATGGCCGTATAGCCAGGTTACTCCTGATTCGTCCTTGTTTCCCGGTTTGTGGGTTTCTGATTAGAAAGGAGAGCGCAATCTGGCGCACCTCAGCGACCGCCGGGTTTAGGTCCCTCGGGTACGGCTAGGGCGCGTATTTGGTTGTGATCAAGAGGTGGTCCGAGTGAGGTCTTTGATCCAGAT